>CAYVGD010000174.1:0-6113 GCA_964450095.1 uncultured Polaromonas sp. | reverse complement strand
AGTACCTGAGCTACGTCGACGAGATCCGCACCACCAACCTCGAGCTGGCGGCCGAATACCTGCTGATGGCGGCCATGCTGATCGAGATCAAGTCCCGCATGCTGCTGCCGCCCAAGAAAACGGCCGAGGGCGAGGAAGCCGAGGACCCACGCGCCGAGCTGGTGCGGCGGCTCCTGGAGTACGAGCAGATGAAGCTGGCCGCGCAGCGCCTGAACGAGGTGCCGCAGTTCGGCCGCGACATCGTGCGCGCGCAGGTGTACGTGGAACAGTCGCTGCAGCCGCGCTTTCCGGACGTGCACATTGCCGACCTGCAAGAGGCCTGGCGCGACATCGTCAAGCGGGCCCGCCTCGTGCAGCACCACGTGATCAGCCGCGAGGAACTGAGCGTGCGCGAGCACATGAGCATCGTGCTGCGCAAGCTCCAGGGCGCGCGTTTCCTGGAATTTGAAGACCTGTTCGAACCCGCGCGCGGCATGCCCGTGCTGGTGGTGACCTTCATCGCCATGCTCGAGCTTGGCAAGGAAGGCCTGCTGGAGATCACCCAGGCCGAGGCCTTTGCGCCCATCTACGTGCGCCTGGCCTACACACCGGCCTGAAGCGGCTGGCAGGAAGGCGAAGACCGCCTCGAACGCCCTGCCATCGGGCTCCAGCGCCGCTCCGAGCGCCGCGCCTGCCGGCCTTCGCCAGAGGCCGCGCCCGATGCCCCGCCAAAGCATGAACCCCAGCCCGCCATCCCGGCCCCAGGCTTGCGCAAGCCCCCGCGGCTGCCCCGCCCGGCAGCGTGTATAAACTGCGCTTCCTTTGACTGATGGCCTGCCCATGACCGAAGCAGCGAGCAACGCCAACCCCGGCTCTCCCTACGGCACCCTGCCGACTGCGACCGTGCCCGCCTCGCGCAAGCCGGTGAGCCTGCCGCGCCTGCGGGAGATGCACGCGCAGGGCGAAAAAATCACCATGCTCACCGCTTACGACGCGACCTTCGCGGCCGTGGCCGACGCGGCGGGCGTGGAATGCATCCTGGTGGGTGATTCGCTGGGCATGGTCTGCCAGGGGCTGTCCAGCACCGTGGGCGTGACGCTGGAGACCATGCGCTACCACACCGAAAGCGTGGTGCGCGGGCTGCGTCGCGTGCAGGGCACGGCCTGGGTGATCGGCGACCTGCCCTTCGGCAGCTACCACGAGTCGCGCGAGCAGGCCCTGCGCAGCGCCGCCACGCTGATGCAGGCGGGCGCGCACATGGTCAAGCTCGAAGGCGGCGGCTGGACCACCGAGGTGGTGCACTTCCTGGTGGAGCGCGGCATCCCGGTCTGCGCCCACCTGGGCCTGACCCCCCAGACCGTGCATGCCCTGGGCGGCTACCGCGTGCAGGGCAAGGGCGATGACGCCGCAGCCACCCTGCGCAGCCATGCGCTGGCGCTTCAGGACGCGGGCGCTTCCATGCTGGTGCTCGAGATGGTGCCGGCCCGGCTGTCGTCCGAACTAACGGCCGAACTGGGGCGCTGCGCCACCATCGGCATCGGCGCGGGCGCGGGCACCGCGGGGCAGGTGCTGGTCATGCACGACATGCTCGGGCTGAACCTGGGCAAGATGCCGCGCTTCGTGCACAACTTCATGGAGGGCGCAGGCCATGTGCGCGGTGCCATGGAGGCCTACGTGCGCGCGGTCAAGGAAGGGCGCTTCCCCGTGGACGCGCAGCACGCCTGGTAAGGCAAACCCCCAAGACAACGTTCCCGCCCAGAGCCATCGCGCCCGCCACGGCCGCCCATGACCCGGTGAACCCACCCGGGCCGCCAACCCGACCGAACACGACAACGAACCCCGCCGACAGGGCCTGAAAGAAGGCGCGCCGCCACCGATGCGGCGCCGCGCAGCGACACAAAAACAAAAGAGGGAGCCATGAAGATCGTCCACACTTTCGTCGACCTGCGAGCCGCACTGGCTGCCAGCGACCGCCCGGCCTTCGTGCCCACCATGGGGAACCTGCACGAAGGCCACCTCGACCTGGTGCGCCAGGCGCGCGGCCTGGGCGACTGCACGGTGGCCAGCATCTTCGTCAACCGCCTGCAGTTTGCGCCCCATGAAGACTTCGACAGCTACCCGCGCACGCTGGAGGCCGACGCCGACAAGCTGCGCGCCCAGGGCTGCGACCTGGTGTTCGCACCGTCCGAGCGCGAGATGTACCCCCAGCCCCAGCGCTTTCGCGTGCAGCCCGACCCGGCGCTGGCCGACATCCTCGAAGGGCACTTCCGCCCCGGCTTCTTCACCGGCGTGTGCACCGTGGTGATGAAGCTGTTCCTGGCGGTGTTCGCCGGCAAGCACGAAGGCACGGCCGTGTTCGGCAAGAAGGACTACCAGCAGCAGATGGTGATCCGGCGCATGGTGGAGCAGTTCGCGCTGCCGGTGGCCATCGTCACTGCGGAAACCCAGCGAGCCGCCGATGGCCTGGCGCTGTCTTCGCGCAACGGCTACCTGAGCGAGACCGAGCGCGCCGAGGCCGTGGCGCTGCCCCGTGCCCTGCAGGCCCTGGGCCAGGCCGTGCGCAGCCAGCCCGGGGCGTCGCTGGAACAACTCGAGGCAGAAGCCTTGCAGGCCCTGGCCGCTCGCGGCTGGAAGCCCGACTACCTCACGGTGCGCCGCCGCACCGACCTGCTGCCGCCCGAGAACCGCTCCGCCGACGAAGCGCTGGTGGTGCTGGGCGCAGCGCGCCTGGGCGGCACGCGGCTGATCGACAACTTCGAAATCTGAAGGCGGGCAGCGCTGGCCCTGGCGCGCGCGATGGCGAAAGGGCGCAAGGACGTACGCACGGACACGCGTACACGCAAACACGCGTACAGAAGACGTACAGACGCACGGGTGTGAGGGTGTGAGGGTGTGAGGGTGTGAGGGTGCGAAGGCGTGAGGGCTTGAAGGCGCGCCTGCTTACCTGCTTACCTGCTTACCTGCTTACCTGCTTACCTGCTTACCTTCTTACCTGTTTACCTATTTACCTGCTTACCCGGAGGCGGCCGAATTGGGCGAATCCACTCACCCGCACCGAAGTGCACCTCCGTGTCGTGAGGGCCGCCCAGGACCGCAGCGCGCAACCGAAAGATGCGCGGGTACAGGCCACGCGCCGGTTGCTCCTGGGCGCGCAGAAGGTCAGCGCAGTTCGGGCGCGGGCTCGCGGCCCATGAGCATGGCGACGGCCTGCTGAGGGGCCAGGCGCCCGTCGAGCAGTGCGACCACGGCCTGCGAGATGGGCATGTCCACGCCCAGCGCCTGTGCGCGTCGCACCACGGTGCGGGCGCTGTAAACGCCCTCGGCCACGTGGCCGAGGGAGGCCACGGCCTGCTCCAGGCTCAGACCCTGCGCGAGCAGCAGGCCCACCTGGCGGTTGCGGCTCAGGTCGCCGGTGGCGGTCAGCACCAGGTCACCCATGCCCGACAGACCCGTGAAGGTCTCGGCGCGTGCGCCCAGCGCCACGCCCAGCCGCGTGATCTCCACCAGGCCGCGCGTGATCAGCGCGGCGCGGGCGTTGAGCCCGAGCCGCAGCCCGTCGCAAAAGCCCGTGGCGATCGCCAGCACGTTCTTGACCGCACCGCCCACCTCCACGCCGACCAGGTCGTCGTTGGCGTAGACGCGCAGCGTGGGGTTGTGGAAGGCCTCGACCAGCGCCTGGCGCACCTCGGCGTGGTCGCTGGCGGCCACCAGGGCCGTGGGCAGGCCCTGCGCGACCTCGCGCGCAAAACTCGGCCCGCTGAGCGCACCGGCGCGAAGACCTGGCGCGACCTGGGCCCGGATCTCGTGGACCATCAGGCCCTGGGGCGCGGCCTCTTCAGGCCGGGCCGCCTCGAAGCCCTTGGAAAGCCAGGCCACGGGCGCATCGATGCCACCGAGCTGCGCCAGCAGCCCGCGCACGCCGGCCACGGGCGAGGCCAGCACCACCAGGTCGTGGCCGGCCAGGGCCAAGGGCAAGGGCTCGCTGCTCAGCTGCAGCGAGGGCGGCAGCTTCACCTCGGACAGGTAGCGCGCGTTGACGCCGGCCTGGCGCATGGCCTGCACCTGCGCGGCATCGCGCGCCCAGAGCGTGACCTGGTGGCGCGGGCCGCCTTGCACGCAGGCGTTGACGGCCAGCGCCGTGCCCCAGGCACCGGCGCCCACGACGATGATCTTCATGCGAGACGCACCGGACGAAGCTTCGGAAAGAACGGCCAGGCCGCCGCGCCCGCGCGGGACACGGCTGCAGGCATCAGGCCGACTGCACGCCGGCCTGCTGGGCGGCTTCCTGCAGCTGCTGCTGGTAGAGCATCTGGAAGTTGATCTCGGCCAGGTGCACCGGCGGGAAGCCGGCGCGCTGCACCACGTCGGCCACGTTGCCGCGCAGGTAGGGATAGACGATCTGGGGGCAGGCGATGCCCACCACCTGGCCCATCTGCTCGTCCGGCACGTGGCGAATCTCGAAGATGCCGGCCTGCTTGGCCTCCACCAGGAAAACGGTTTTTTCGCCGATCTTGGTGTGCACCGTGGCCGTGACGGACACCTCGAACAGGCCCTCGCCCACCACCTCGTGCGCCACGGCGAGCTGGATGTCCACCTGCGGTTGCGCCTGCTCCATCAGGATGGCGGGCGAGTTGGGCTGCTCGAGCGAAACGTCCTTGAGGTAGACGCGCTGGATCTGGAACACGGGGTCGGCTGCGGTGTCGGCCATGGAAATCCTTGGGATGGTTGGAACGTGCGCAGGTGCTACCGCGCGACAGCGGCGGATTATTGCAGGCCGGGCAACCGCTGGCGGGGCGGCACCTGCTGTCGTGCCGGGCTCAGGCCTCGACGATGAAGCGGCTCAGGCGCGCACGGTGCGGCTCGGCCGCTGCCTCCAGCTGCTGCGAGGGCCGCCCATCGGCCAGGCCCCGTACAAAGGCCAGCACCAGCTCGCGCGTGCCGAGCTTGACCGCGGCATTGAGCTCGGGCCCGTCGGCGGTGGTCTGCCGGTCGGTGAAGATGCTGTGCGAGCCCTGGGCGAACACGGCCAGGGCCTTGGGCCGGCTGCCCATGGCCTGGAACACGGCCACGCGGTCGCTGGCGGGACTTTCGTAGCCAGGAATCTTGATCACGTCCTCGGCCGTGGTGATGTGCAGGCTGGGCAGGCCGATGGCGCCGACCGTGGCCGCCAGGTCGGGCATGCCGTAAAAGGGCGGCGCCGACAGCAGCACGAGGGCCCGCACGCGCTCGTCCACCAGCGGCTGGACCGATGCCACGCGCGCCCCGGCCACCAGCAAGGAGGTGTTGGCGCCGTATGAATGGCCGGCTGCCACCACCAGCTCGGGCTCGAAGGGCAGCGCCTGCTCGGCCAGCCGGTCCAGGCCGAAACGCACGTCCTGCGCGCGGGCCGTCGCCTCTTCGTTGCTGATGGCGCGCCGCAGCCTGTCGGCCAGCTGGAACACGTTACCGCCCCACAGGCTGCGGTCGCTGCCCACGTGCTGCAGGTGCAGGCTGGCCACGCCGCCTGAGGCCAGGTGCTGGCCGATGTGGCTGTACCCCAGCCGCGATCCGCCCACGCCGTGCGAAAACACCACCAGCGGACCGCGGGCGTGCGGGGGAAGGTAAAGCCGCGCAGGCACCGGCCGCTGCCGCCGGGCATCGAGCCATTCGAAGTCGACCCAGCGCGGCGAGGGTGCCTGTGCGCGCAGGCCCAGGAAAGGCGCAGCGGCCAAGGCCGCGGCCGCGGCCTTCAACAGGCGCCTGCGGCCCAGAGCGGCGGGCCCGGACAAGGAAAGCTCAGCGTTCAGGCGGTGCATGGGGCTCCTGGTGTTGGAAAACCGGCCCCCGCGCGGCAGGGGCAGCCCGGGGCCGCGGCCGGCAGCGCCTGCCGGGCCTTCAGCCCTGGCCCTGCAGCAGGGGCGCGAGGCCCCCGCGGGCATCCAGCGCCATGAGGTCGTCGCAGCCGCCCACATGGGTCTGGCCGATGAAGATCTGCGGCACCGTGCGGCGGCCGGTGATCTGCATCATGCGCTCACGTTCGCCGGGCACGAGGTCCACGCGGATTTCCTCCACCGCTTCCACCCCCCTGCGCTTGAGCAAGGCCTTGGCCTGCTGGCAATACGGGCAGACGGCGGTGGTGTACATCTTGACGGGCT
>CAYVGD010000173.1:0-6173 GCA_964450095.1 uncultured Polaromonas sp. | reverse complement strand
TGCAGGGTCATGGAAACAAAGGCCTGCGGCCCGGTCACGGGCGGCTTCAAGACCAGATAGTGCCGAGATTCTAGGAATCCATTAAATAACCCGTCAACCATAAAAAATTGATTTGTTATGCATTTTAGAGTCTCATGCGAAGTCCATCAGGCGACCTCGGCAGGCCTTGTCCGGGTTTTTCAATCTTTCATGTCGGTCCCCGCCTCCTGGCCGGAGGGGCATGCGAATGCAGCGAAAATGCGCGGCTTCCCGCCGCCGGGGCTGGTCTGAACGCCGCCGGATGACGAACCTGTTTCCCCCCAACCCAAGCCCTGCATGTCCTCTTCTGATTCCTCCCACGCCGTGCGCCCACCCCTGGACGCACAGGCGCTCGACGCCCTGACCGGCGGCGCCTTCACCGCGCCCACCTCGGGCGAGCGGGCCAGCCGCATCCGCGCCTGGTTGGCCGGCGAGCCCTCGGTCGAGCAGATGTCGGAGGTGTTCAAGCAGTTGTCCCAGCGCGACAAGGGCGCGGCCCGCCCGGTGCGCGAACGCCTGGACGAGTTGCGCCGGGCGCGCGACCAGGAGTCGGTGGCGGCCGAGTGGGCACAACGGGCCGAGCAACTGCTCTCCCAACCCCGGCTCAACCTGGCCGATGCGCTGGCCTGGCAGCGCGACGCCGCCAAGGCCGGCGCACCGCTGTCGCGGGAGCCACTGGCCGGCCTGAAGGGCCAGCTGGCCGAGCGCGTGCGCGTCATCGAGGACTTGCAGCACCGCGCCCAGGTCCAGCGCGAGGCGGCGGTGTTGATCGCCCAGCGCACCGAAGTGCTGTCCACCAAGTCATGGACCGATGCCCAGGCGGCCTGGGATGGCCTGCGCACGGACATCGACAGCTGGCAGGCGCAGGCCGAAGCGCTCAAGCTCGATGCGGCCTGGCCCAGCGTGGACCCGCGCTTTGCACCCCAGCTCGACGCCGCCCGCACCCAGTTGCTGGCCGTCTGGGAGGCGTTCGAGGCGGCGCTGCGGCAGGCCGTGGCCGCCGCCGCCGATGCCAGCGCGCCGCTGCCCGCGGTGCCTGTGTGGGCCGACGAGTTGCGTGCCCTGCGCGGCGAGCCCGCCGACGAGAAGCCGGCCCGCGCCAAGCCCGATGCGGCCGCGCAGGCTCAGCATCGCGCCGCGGCCCAGCAGGCGGTCTCGGCGGCGCTGGCCGTGCTCAACAAGGAATTGGCCGAAGGCCATGGCAAGTCCACCCCCAAGGCGGCGGCCGACCTGCGCCAGGCGCTCAAGGAACACGCCCGCCACCTGGAAGGCAGCCTCGAAGCCCAGGCCCATGCCGCGCTGGCGGCCGCCGGCGAGTTGGAGGGCTGGCAGCGCTGGCGCGCCGACCAGATCCGCGAGGAATTGATCGCCCGCGCCCGAGCACTGGTGGCCCAGCCCCAGGCCGGCCGCAAGCAGCAGGAAGCCCTGCGCTCCTTGCGGGAACAATGGAAGGCTGGCGACCAGGGCGGCGTGCCGAACCATGCCTTGTGGAAGCGGTTCGATGAGGCTTGCAACGAGGCCCACAAGGTGGTCGAGGCCTGGCTGGAGAAGACCCGGGAGCAGCAGGAGGCCAGCCGCGCCCAGCGCCGCGGCCTCATGGACGAATTGCGTGCCTGGACCGAGGCCCATCAGGCCGACACCGACTGGAAGCAGCGCATTCGCACGCTGCACACCTTCGAGCAGCGATGGCGCGAAGGCGGGCACCTGAGCGAAAAAGCCTTTGCCGAAATGAATGCGCAGTGGAAGCCGCTGCTGGTCGCCGCCGAGGCGCCGCTGGCGGCCGTGCGCGAGCAGAGC
The DNA here is from genome assembly GCA_964450095.1 of uncultured Polaromonas sp. Taxonomy (GTDB): domain Bacteria; phylum Pseudomonadota; class Gammaproteobacteria; order Burkholderiales; family Burkholderiaceae_C; genus Polaromonas. Next base: position 4,358 of record CAYVGD010000173.1, on the reverse strand, counting down.
CTGGCGCGGCGCCGCGCGATGATCGACGAAGCCCAGGCCCTGGGCGCGCAGGACGGCCTGCGCATCGATGCGATCAAGGCGCTGCAGCAGCGCTGGCAGCAGGAGGCCCAGGCTGTGCCCCTGGAGCGGCGCCAGGAGCAAAAGCTCTGGGATGCGTTCCGCAAGCCCATCGACGATGCCTTCCAGCGCAAGAGCGCCGAGCGAGAGAGGGCGGTCCAGGCCCTGGGAGAGCACGACCGGCGGGTGCTGGCTGCCGCCAAGGCGTTGGAGGAGGCCAATGCCTCGGGCGATGCCCGTCGGATCCAGACCGCCGCACGCGCCCTCGAAGATGCCGTGCGCGGCCGCCAGGAAGCCGACGCACAGACCCAGGACCCTCAGGCCGGCCAGGGCCATCCCTCGGGCGCAACAGTTTCGGGCGCACCGGTGGCCGAAGCGACTGCTGCAGCCGAGGGTGCGGCTCCTGCTCCCGAGGCATCCGCAGTCGAGGGGTTGCCCGATGCATCGGGCAGCCCGGAGGGCGCGGCTCGATCCACCGAGGGTGCGGCCGATGGCAGTGAAGATGCAGTACCTGCGGCCCTCGCAGCACCCGTCAAGGCCGCCCCTCGGCCGGTGGTGGCCATGCGCGGCGACGACCGCCCCGGCGCCAAACGGCCCGAGGCCGCGCCCGCCCGCGGTGGCCGCGATGCCCGCCCGGCCGGCCGCGCCGGCCGGCCCGAAGGCCGCGAGGGCCATCGCACGGGCGACCGCCGGGGTGAAGGTTTCGGTGACCGCATGCGCGACCGCCCGGCCGACCGCATGGGCGATCGCGCTCGTGGCGGCGCCGATCGGGGCCCCCGCCTGGGCGATGCCGCTTTCCGTGCCCAGCGCGAGGCCCTCGAGCACGCGCAGCAGGCGCTGCGCAAGCTGGCCGCGCAGGCGCACGGCGAGGTGCTGGCCCAGCTGATGTCGGCCTGGCAGCAGCGCGACCCGGCCCAGGTGCCCGCCGCGCAGGCGCTGGGCAAGGCCGTGTCTGCGGCCCTGCGCAGCCAATGGGCGCAGGCGCTTTCCACGCCCGCCAGCGGCGCCAGCGATGCGGCCGAGCCGCTGCTGCGCCTGGAGATCGCGGCCGACCTGCCGACGCCCGCCGAGCACCTGAGTGAGCGGCGCATGCTGCAGCTTCAGCTGCTGACCCGCCGCAACGCCCCGTCGCCCGCCCAGACCTGGGGCGAAGACCTCGCCCGCGTGCTCGCCACGCCGCACGAGCCGTCTCAGGCCCGCCGCGTGCAGAACGTGCTGAAGGTGCTGCTGCGAGGCTGACGGCGGCCGCAGCCGGTCGGTCACAGCCTGAGGGCCGTGCCGCACTTTGCCGTGCCGCGCAGGGGTGCAGTGCGGTCCCGTGCAGTGCGGTGGATGGGTTGCCTTGGCCGGGTGGGAGCGTTGAGACCGTGCAGCTTGCGGTTCTTGCAGCGGAGCATCTTCGCTGCTTCAACTCCGGCATCTGCATGTCCATGCACCGCGGGACAAGGCAACCCAGCAGTCCAGCAGCCCAGCAGCCCAGCAGCATTGAAGCTCTGAAGCCCTAAAGGTTTAAAGCCTTGAAGCCTTGAAGCCGCTGAGCGTGGGTCGTGGAGCCGTTGGATCGTGGTCAATGGAGTTGGTGCGGCCGGGGACAGCGTTGAGCTTGGTTTGCGCACGAGCAGCGCGCGTCAGCGCAGCCGCGAAGTCTCGGCCGTGCCCAGCCCAGGTCGGGCTGCGAACGCCGGTACGCTGGCTTTGCAAAGGATTCGCCTCGGACCGCGCGTGCGGTCCATGAGCTCGGCAGCCTGCGAGGTCAGCAACCCACCAGCTCCGCCATCCGCCAGCTCCGCAGCCTGCGAGTTTGGCGACCGCTGCGTTCCTGGGAGGGCGACTTCAGCGCTCGGAAGCCCCTTGAAAGAACGCGTCGAACAGCGGCAGCAGGGCTGCGTGCTCTTGGGCAAAGCGCGGGCGGTTGACGAAGTAGGCCTCGCAGGCCACGGCGAAGAATTCGGCCGGCGCCGTGGCGGCGTAGGCGTCCAGCCACGGGGCGGGGCCGCCGAAACGGTCAGCGCGTTCCAGGGCGTCACAGAAGTCGTCGTAGGCCGATTGCATCTGCTGCGCCCAGCGGCGCCGCAGGTCTCGCCCCGGCAGCAGCGGGCAGCCGTCGGCCTGGCCGTCGCGCATGTCCAGCTTGTGCACGAATTCATGGATCACCACGTTGTAGCCGGTCTCGCTGCTCGCCTGGCTCACGTCGGGCCAGCTCAGGGCGACCGGGCCGCCGTCCATGGCCTCGCCGCTGAGTTCTTCGGTGTAGTGGTGCACGAGGCCGATGTCGTCCTGGATTTCGCGGCGGGCCAGCATGGCCGCCGGATGCACCACGATGCCGCGGAAATCGTCGTACCAGTGCAGCCCCAGGTGCAGCACTGGGAGGCAGGCCTGCGCAGCAATGGCCAGGGCCATCTCGTCGGTCACCTCCAGGCCGTGGGCGCCGCTGAATTCCTTGTCGGCCAGGAACTGGCCGGTGAGATCCCGAAGCCGTGTGCGTTCTTCAGGCGACAAATCGCCCAGGAAAGGACAGTGCGCCAGCAGGGCGGCCCACATCGGTTCGGGAATGGTCCGCGGAGCGCGGCCCAGGGCGCGGCGAAAACCTTCGGCCAGGGCCTGGCGCGGGATTTGCCGCGGCGCAGCGAACCTTTGCCACCAGCGGCCCAGCCAGTGCATCGGCGGGTCTCAGGCCAGGCTGCAGCGGCTGACCGCCAAGCCGCCCGTGGGCTCGCGGTCCAGGCGGAGCACCTCGACCCGCGGGGGGCGGGCGCGCGCATCCCAGTCGCTGAGCACCTCGCGTGCCAGGCCCGGGCCCAGCGCGTGGCGTGCAGGCCGGTGGGTGTGGCCGTGGATCAGCAGGCTGGCACCCGTGGCCTGCAGCGCAAGTTTTGCGGCCGAGGCGTCCACATCGGCCTGGCCCTGGCCGCTGGCCAGTCGCTCGGCCTGCTGCTTTTGGCTTTGCGCGCGCAGTTGGCGCGCCAGGGCCTGCCGCTCGGCCAGCGGGCGGGCCAGGAAGGCCTCCTGCCATGCGGCGCCGCGGACCTGGGCGCGAAACGCCAGGTAGGGCGCATCTTCCAGGCAGAGGGCATCGCCGTGCGACAGCAGCACCTTGTCCTCGCCCCAGCGCAGCAGCGTGGGATCGGCCAGAAGCTGTGCGCCGCAGGCCTGCATGAGGCCGGCGCCGGCCAGGAAATCGCGGTTGCCCGGCATGAAGTAGAGCGCGCAGCGCTGGCTCAGCCGCCGCAGGGCCTGGGCGCAGCTTTGGGAGAAGGCGTCTGCTTCCAGTGCGTCATCGCCCACCCACACCTCGAAGATGTCGCCCAGCAGGAACAGGGCATCGGCCTCGGCGGCCTCGATCTGTCGCACAAAGGCGGCAGCGGTCTCGGCGTCCTCGGCGTGCAGGTGGACGTCCGAGATGAAGGCCAGGCGCTGCCAATGGGCAGGCGCTGAGAGTTCAGTCGCTGCAAGTCCAAGCTCTGCTAGCCCAAGCTCTGCAGGCCCGGGTGCTGCAGGGGCGGCAGCCAGAGGAGCGGGGGCCAGGGGGTCAGCGCTGTTCATGGCGGTGCGCAGGCTGCCCCGTTGACCAAGCCTGCAGCCGGTTCAGGCCAGGACTTCGGCTTTTTCGATGACCACGTCCTGCTCGGGCACGTCGTCATGCATGCCGCGGCGGCCGGTGGCCACGGCGGCGATCTTGTCCACCACTTCGGTGCCCTCGACCACCTTGCCAAACACCGCGTAGCCCCAGCCCTGGGGCGTGGGTGCGGTGTGGTTGAGGAAGTCGTTGTCGGCCACGTTGATGAAAAACTGCGCGGTGGCCGAGTGCGGCGCGCTGGTGCGGGCCATGGCCAGGGTGTAGCGGTCGTTCTTCAGGCCGTTGGCGGCCTCGTTCTCGATCTGCGCGTCGGTGGACTTTTGCTTCATGCCCACGCCGAAGCCGCCGCCCTGGACCATGAAGCCGGGGATCACCCGGTGGAACACGGTGCCGTCGTAGTGGCCCTTGTTGACGTAGTTCAGGAAGTTGGCGACGCTCAGGGGCGCCTTGTCCTGGGCCAGCTCCACGGTGATGGGGCCGTGACCGGCGATGTGCAGTAAGACCTTGGGGTTGCTCATGGTGTTGTGACGGGTGTTGCGGATTGGATGACGACGGGCGTGCGCGGCACATCGCTGGGGAAGGGGCCTGCGGCGCCGGTGGGCACGGCCTTGATCTTGTGGACCACGTCCATGCCGCTGACGACCTTGCCGAAGACGGTGTAGCCCCACAGCGGCGATGCGCCCAGCAGCCGCGCGCGGGGCACATTCTGGTACACCTGGCCCTG
>CAYVGD010000172.1:0-6175 GCA_964450095.1 uncultured Polaromonas sp. | reverse complement strand
CCGGTGATCACCACCAGCTGGTTGCGCGGGATGTCCAGGTCGATGTTCTTGAGGTTGTGCGTGCGCGCCCCGCGGATGCTGATGCGCTGTGCGCTCAGCGCCTGGGCGAGGTACTTGCTGTCGGTGGGATGGTTCAAGGCGGAAAACCCAAAAGCTCGGGGGGACCGGGCGCCGCGCGCCGGCCGGCTGCGGCGAACCGAACATCATAGAACGGCCTGCCGTTTCGAGCAGGCACCCCGCACGCCGGGGCCTGCCCATGGCATGCGGCAGCGGCCCGGGCGAGCCCGGTGCCCGCCGGCTCGATGAAAGACAATACGCACTTTTGACCGTCCCCCCGGGTCGGACGCCTGCCCGAGCAGGCCGCCGCACCCGCTCCATCCGTGCCCGTCTCCCCTGACAAGATCTCCATGACGCCGACCGAGCTGCGCGCCAGCCTGTCGCTGTCATCCATCTTCGCGCTGCGCATGCTGGGCCTGTTCCTGGTGCTGCCGGTGTTCGCGCTGGAAGCCGCCCGCTACCCCGGCGGCGACGACCCCGCCCGCGTGGGCCTGGCCATGGGCATCTACGGGCTCACGCAGGGGCTGCTGCAGATCCCTTTCGGCATGGCCTCGGACCGCTTCGGGCGCAAGCGTGTCATCGTGATCGGCCTGGTGGTGTTCGCGCTCGGCAGCTTCATGGCCATGGCGGCCGACAGCCTGCTGGGCCTGACCCTGGGCCGGGCGGTGCAGGGCGCAGGCGCCATCTCGGCGGCCGTGACCGCGCTGCTGGCCGACCAGACGCGCGATGAAGTGCGCACCCAGGCCATGACGCTGGTGGGCGTGAGCATCGCGCTGATGTTCGCGCTGTCGCTGGTGGTGGCGCCCTGGCTGGCCGGGCAGATCGGCCTGGCGGGGCTGTTCGCGCTCACCGGGGTGCTGGCGCTGAGCGGCATCGCGGTGGTGCTCAAGTGGGTGCCGCCCGAGCCCGAGGAACACGCCGACCCGGGCCGGGCCGGCCTGGGCCAGGTGCTGCGCGACCCGGCCCTGCTGCGGCTGGACCTGGGGGTGTTCGTGCTGCACGCGGTGCAGCTGGCCATGTGGGTGGCCATTCCCACCTTGCTGCTGGAGGCGGGCCTGCCCAAGGCCGAGCACTGGCAGGTGTACCTGCCCACGGTGCTGGCCTCGTTCATCGTGATGCGGGGCACGCTCTACCCGCTGGAGCGCCGCGGCCACCTGCGCTGGGTGTTCCTGGCATCGGTGGGGCTGATCGGGCTGGTGCAGCTGGGCCTGCTGTGGGCGGTGCCTGCGGCGGGCCAGGCGCCCAGCCTGGCGGTGCTGTCGGTGCTGCTGTTTTTGTTCTTCTGCGGCTTCAATGTGCTCGAGGCCTGCCAACCGAGCCTGGCCTCGCGCACCGCGCCGCGCCAGGTGCGCGGTGCCGCGCTCGGCGTGTTCAACACGCTGCAGTCGCTGGGCTTTTTCGCCGGCGGCGCGCTGGGCGGCTGGCTGGCCCGGCAGCACGGCGCGCAGGCGGTGTTCGTGGCCTGCGCGGCCTTGCAACTGCTGTGGCTGGTGCTGGCCTGGCCCATGCGGCCACCGGCCCGGCAGGGCGCCGCAGCCGCCCCGGACACAGCCTCCTGCGGCAAGGCGGCCAGTTAAACTCACAGCCAAGCAACTGGAGAGAACGCACATGGCTTCGATCAACAAGGTCATCCTCATCGGCAACCTCGGCCGCGACCCCGAGGTGCGCTACACGCCCAGCGGCGCGGCCATCTGCAACGTGAGCCTGGCCACCACGCGCAACTGGAAGGACAAGAACTCGGGCGAGAAGGTCGAGGAGACGGAATGGCACCGCGTGGTGTTCTACGACCGCCTGGCCGAGATCGCCGGTGAGTACCTCAAGAAAGGCCGCCCGGTGTACGTGGAAGGGCGCCTGAAGACCCGCAAGTGGACCGACAAGGACGGCGCCGAGAAGTACACCACCGAGATCATCGCCACCGAGATGCAGCTGCTGGGCGGCCGCGAAGGCATGGGCGCCCCCGGCGGTGAAGAGGGCTCGGGCGGCGGCTACAGCCGCCCCGCACCGGCCGCACGCCCGGCCGCGCCCGCCGCCCGCCCGGCGCCTGCGCCGAGCAAGGCCTCCAGCGGCTTTGACGACATGGACGACGACATTCCGTTCTGACGGCAGGTCCCTGCGAAATGCCCCGGCCCGCGCTCACACCGCGGGCTTTTTTGTGCCTGGGCGCGGCCCTCAGCGCGCCACGATCAGGCGCAACCCCAGCGCGATGAAGATGCCGCCGGCCAGGCGGTCCAGCCAGAGGCCTGCGCGCGGTCGGCGCTGCAGCCACTGGCCCACGCTGCCCGCAAAAAAGCCCAGCAGGCCAAAAAGCAGCGCCGCCTGCAGCGTGAACAGCACGCCCAGGGCGGCCAGCTGCGCGGCCACCGGCCCCTGCGCGGGGTTCACGAACTGGGGCAAAAACGACAGGAAGAACAACACCACCTTGGGGTTGATGGCGTTGGCCAGCATGCCGCGCATGAACAGGCCCGCCAGGCCCTGCGCTGGCGGCTGCACCGCTGCCACCTGCGCGCCACCCGTGCTGCGCAGCGCCTGCACGCCCAGCCACACGAGGTAGAGGCCGCCGGCCAGCTTGAGCGCGGTGAAGGCCCAGGGGGAGGCTGCGATCAGGGCGCTGGCGCCCAGCACCGCCAGCAGCGTGTGGCTCAGGCAGCCGAGCGCGCAGCCCAGGCCGAAGGCGATGCCCTGCCTGCGCCCCTTGGACATGCCCATGCCCAGCACCATGAGGTTGTCGGGACCGGGCGAGGCGGTGACCAGCACCGCCGCGGCCAGGAAGGGAAGGAACTGTTCAGGCGAAAGCATGCGGCCATGGTAGCGCCGGCGTGGTGCGCAAACGCCTGCCGCCGGACCGGTGCGTGAAGCCGGTGGAGGGTGTGACGAAACGAGACCTCGTCACACCCCACCCCACCCCACCCCACCACACACACCACAGCACAGCGCACAACATCGCACCGCACCACGCTGCACCGCACTGGAGAATATCGCGCTGCACCAAGCCGGGCCAGTGCCGGCCCGGCTGGCCGGTCAGGGCGTCTGCGCCGACGGCGCGCCGGGCGCCGGGGTGTCCTGTCGGGACGGGCTGTCGGGTTCAGCCGAGGCGGGCTCGTGCACGGGGCGACCGCAGCCCATGCACAGGCCGCTTTGTCCATCGACCATGCAGATGCCCACGCAGGGATAGAGATCGTCTTGCGTGCTCATGCGTGTGCGGCCGCCTGGAAGGCATGGGGCGTGAGCGCGTCGCAGGCGTCGATCACACCGCCACCCAGGCACACCTCGCCGTCGTAGAGCACGGCACTCTGCCCGGGCGTGACCGCCCATTGGGGCTGGCTGAAATGCAGCAGGCAGGCGGTGTCGCCGCTGTCCACCACCTCGCATGCGGCGTCTTGCTGGCGGTAGCGGGTCTTGGCCGCCATGGCGCCCAGCCGCGGCGCCGAGCCGGCCACCCAGCTGCAGTCCTGCGCGTGCAGGCGGTGCGACAGCAGCCACGGGTGGTCGTGACCCTGCACCACCCAGAGGGTGTTGGCCGCCACGTCCTTGCGGGCCACGAACCAGGGCTCGTGCGCGCCGGCGCCGCGCATGCCGCGCGCCTGCAGTTCCTTGAGCTGCGCGCCCTTGGCCTTGACGCCGCCGATGCCCAGGCCCTGGCGCTGGCCCAGGGTGTAGAACGACAGCCCCACGTGCTCGCCGATCACGCGGCCGGAGTCGCTCTTGATCGGCCCCGGCGCCTTGGCGATGTAGCGGTTGAGGAATTCGCGGAACGGGCGCTCGCCGATGAAGCAAATGCCGGTGGAGTCCTTCTTCTTGGCATTGGGCAGGCCGATCTCGTCGGCGATGCGCCGCACCTCCGTCTTGTGCAGCTCACCCACGGGAAACATCGTTTTCGACAGCTGCGCCTGGCTCAGGCGGTGCAGGAAGTAGCTCTGGTCCTTCGACGGGTCCAGGCCCTTGAGCAGCTCAAACAAACCGGATGACGGGTTCTGCCGCACCCTCGCGTAGTGGCCGGTGGCGATCTTCTGGGCGCCCAGGCGCATGGCGTGGTCCAGGAAGGCCTTGAACTTGATCTCGGCGTTGCACAGGATGTCGGGGTTGGGCGTTCGGCCGGCCTGGTATTCGCGCAGGAACTCGGCGAACACGCGGTCCTTGTAGTCGGCGGCGAAGTTGACGTGCTCGATCTCGATGCCGATCACGTCGGCCACGGCAGCGGCGTCCACGAAGTCGATGTTGGACGAGCAGTAGGCGCTGTCGTCGTCATCTTCCCAGTTCTTCATGAAGATGCCGATGACCTCGTGGCCTTGTTGTTTGAGCAGCCAGGCGCTCACGGCCGAGTCCACCCCTCCGCTCAGGCCCACGACCACACGCATTTTTTTCACGGCTGACATGGGGCGGGATTATCCCAGCCGCCCCTGCGTGGCAAGCGCCTCGCGCGTCGGGCGGTTTGCGCGGCCTGCCCCTGGCGCTCGAGCTTCGCTGAAAACGCTGGGCAGGCACGGCGGCTGCGCAGCGGTACTCCAGCAGCGCAGCGGTGTGGCCGTTCAGGCCTGGACGAGATGGCCGACTTCGTAGACGCTGGGGTCGGTGGTGATGAGGCTCAGGGGGTGGCGCTTGCCGGCCAGGTAGTCTTCCATGCAGCGCAGCAGCAGCGGGCTGCGGTGCCGGTCGGCGCTGGCGCGGATCTGCTCGGGCGTCATCCACACGGTGCGCACGATGCCTTCGTCGAGCTCGCGGCCAGCCTGCTGCTCGCCGAGTTCGCCGCAGAAGGCAAAGCGCAGGTAGGTGATGTCTTCCGGGGGCGAGCCGTCGGTGGAGGTTTTCTCAAAGCGCGACAGGTACACGCCCACCAGCGCCGTGGGCTCGAACAGGTGCGCGGTTTCTTCCAGGGCCTCGCGGGCGCAGGCCTCGATGGGGCTTTCGCCCGGGTCCAGGTGGCCGGCGGGGTTGTTGAACTTCAGGCCGTCGCGGGTGAGCTCTTCCACCAGCATGAACTGGCTCTGGCCCGCCACCTTGCGCTCGATGATGGCGGCCACCGTCACACTGGGTTTCCAACGTTCTTGCATTTGACGATTATCGGCCGCCCACATGACAGCTGGCTGGCTCTGCCGTCAGCCGCCCAGGCCGCCGGCCAGTTGCTCGCGCAAGAAAGCCACCAGCGTCTGCACGGCGACCGGCACCTGGGGCGACCAGGGCCGCAGCGCGTAAATGCGTTCGCCGAAAAAGCCCTGCACCTGCCAGTCGGGCAGCACGGTCACCAGGGGTGGGCGGCCGGCCAGCGCGGCCTGGGACGGCAGGCTGAAGTCGGGCAGCAGACCGATGCCCAGCCCAGCCAGCAGCGCCTCGCGCAGCACCTCGCTGTTGTTGGCCCGCAGCTTGCCCTGGATGTGCACGCCCACCTTGTCGGCGGGCCGCCGGCCCCGGGGCGGGCGGGCAAAGGTCCATTGCGCCTGGCCGCGGCTGCCGCCCAGGTAGAGCAGGCCATCGTGCTGGGCGAGGTCCGAGGGATGCTGCGGCACGCCGCGGCGTGCCAGGTAGTCGGGGCTGGCCAGCAGCAGGGAGCGGGTCTCGCACAGCACCCAGGCCACGTGGGTCTCGGGCGGGTTGCTGGTGTGGCGAATGGCCAGGTCAAAGCCCTCCTGGGCCAGGTTGACGAAGCGGTCGGTCAGCTCCAGCTCGATGCGGATGTCGGGGTAGCGCGCCAGGAACTGCGCCACCGGCTGCGCCAGGTGCTGGCGGCCCAGGGCCACGGGCGCCGTGACGCGCACCAGCCCGCGGGGTGCGCCGACCAGGTCCCGTACGGCGGTGTAGCTGTCGCTGATGCGCTCGAAAGCCGGGCCGAGTTCGGCCACCAGCTGCTGCCCGGCCTCGGTCAACCCCACCGACCGGGTGGTGCGGCGCACCAGCGGCACACCGGCCTGGCGCTCCAGGTCGCTGATGCGCATGCTGGCCGAAGCCTTGGACACGCCCAGCCGCCGCGCAGCCTCGGTGAAGCTGCGCGTGGCCGCCAGCACCGTGAGCAGGTGCAGGTCGGACAACAGGGGAGACAGCTGGTCGGACGCCATGGCGCATCATAAATTGTTCAATCGGATGAACAATGAAGTCAGCAAACAGGCCTTTATCAACCGGGCGCATC
>CAYVGD010000171.1:0-6277 GCA_964450095.1 uncultured Polaromonas sp. | reverse complement strand
GCCGGGACAGTGCCCGATCTGCGGCATGAATCTGGAGCTTGAGGGCACCGGCTCCAGTCACATGGCAGACCACCATCACCATGGGCATCACAAAGCAGTGCCTCCATCCAAGCCCGTCAGCGATTCGGTAACCGCTGCGGACCACGACGTCGCGTTCACCTGCCCTATGCATCCCCAGGTGCGGCAGATGGGTCCGGGCAACTGTCCCATCTGTGGCATGGCGCTGGAGCCGGTGATCGCGACAGGGACGTCCGGCGAAAGCGCCGAATTGCGCGACATGACGCGGCGCTTCTGGATCGGCCTGGTGCTGTCCTTGCCCGTGCTGGCGCTGGAGATGGGGGGGCACCTGCTCGACATCAAGCATCTCGTCGGAGCTCAGACTTCCAATCTGATCCAGATGCTGCTGGGAACGCCCGTCGTGCTCTGGGCCGGCTGGCCCTTCTTCGTGCGGGGGTGGGCCTCCATCCAGCATCGCAGCCTCAACATGTTCACGCTCATTGCCATGGGCACGGGTGCGGCCTGGATCTACAGCATGTTCGGCACGCTCGCGCCTGGCTTGTTCCCGGCCGAGTTGCGCGGCCAGGAGGGTGCCGTCGCGATCTACTTTGAGGCCGCTGCCGTGATCACCGTGCTGGTGCTGCTCGGGCAGGTGCTCGAACTCAGGGCGCGGGAGAAAACCTCCGGGGCCATCAAGGCCTTGCTCGACCTGGCACCCAAAACGGCGGTTCGTGTGTCGGCCAGCGGTATCGATGAAACGGTGCCTATCGACACCATCCAGGTGGGCGAACTGCTGCGCGTGCGCCCCGGCGAGAAGGTACCGGTGGATGGTGAACTCACTGAAGGCAAGGGCACGGTGGACGAGTCCATGGTCACGGGCGAGCCCATGCCCGCGGTCAAGGCGCCGGGTTCCAAAGTCACGGCCGGCACTATGAATCAGACCGGCGGCTTCGTGATGCGGGCTGAGAAAGTTGGCGCCGACACCCTGCTCTCGCAGATCGTGCACATGGTGGCCGCCGCCCAGCGCAGCCGCGCCCCCATTCAGCGGATGGCGGACATGGTCTCGGCATGGTTCGTACCGGTCGTGATTGCGGTTGCTCTGCTCACATTTGTCGTGTGGCTGCTGTGGGGGCCGAGTCCGGCATTTTCCTATGCGCTCATCACCTCTGTGGCCGTGCTCATCATCGCCTGCCCCTGCGCACTGGGGCTGGCCACACCCATGTCCATCATGGTCGGCGTGGGCCAAGGTGCCCTGCATGGCGTGCTGATTCGCGACGCTGAGGCTCTGGAGCGCATGGAAAAAGTCGACACGCTGGTGGTCGACAAGACGGGGACGCTGACCGAGGGGCGTCCTCGCGTGGTTCACATCGAGCCCGCGCCCGGGTTCTTGCCCGATGATCTCCTGGTCAAGCTGGCCAGCGTAGAGCGCGCCAGCGAGCATCCGCTGGCCATGGCCGTGGTGGCTGCCGCGCAAGAGCGCCACTTGCCCCTGGTCGAGGTCACCGACTTTGACTCGCCCGTGGGCAAAGGCGTGCTGGGCAAGGTGGGCAACGTGGCTCTGGTATCCGGCGCTGCCAAGTTCCTGGCCGAGCATGGTGTCGATGTGACTCCGCTCCAGGCCGCCGCCGAACTGCAGCGTACCCAAGCGGCCACGGTGATCTTCGTGGCGCTGGACGGTCGGCTCGCCGGCTTTGTGGCCATCGCCGACCCCATCAAGGCCACGACCCCTGCCGCCCTCAGGAGTCTGCGCGAGGCCGGCGTGCGCATCGTCATGCTCACGGGGGATGGCCGCACGACGGCCTTGGCGGTAGCGAAGGAACTTGGGATCGACGAGGTGGTGGCCGAGATCTTCCCCGAGGACAAAGCCAAGATCGTGCAGCGGCTGCGCAGCGAAGGCCGCGTGGTGGCAATGGCCGGTGACGGGGTCAACGACGCGCCAGCCCTGGCTGCCGCCGAGGTGGGCATTGCCATGGGCACCGGGACCGACGTAGCCATGGAAAGCTCGGGAATCACGCTGCTAAAGGGGGACCTTATGGGCATCGTGCGGGCACGCAAGCTCTCGCACGCCACCATGAAGAACATCCGGCAGAACTTGTTTCTGTCCTTCGCCTACAACGTGGCAGGTATCCCAGTGGCGGCCGGCGTGCTCTACCCTTTCTTCGGGCTGCTGCTATCTCCGATCGTAGCGGCTGCAGCTATGGCGCTGTCGTCGGTAAGCGTGATTGCCAACGCGTTAAGACTTCGAGCCGCGAAAGTCGACTGACGCCGCCCGGTTCTAGACCGAGTCATGACGGGGATGAAAGACACCCGAGCGTGGCGGCCACCTTCGAAGCTTGGGATCATCACTACACAGCGAGTAGTTCTCCTGAGATCCCCTCAGGGTGACTTGCGTTTCCCGGAAACCTTGTGGGTTCCATGTACGTGACCATCGTAGGGCGTATCAGTCGCAGGCTCGGCAAGCGATGCCCGCGACAAGCCCGAAAGTACGCCGCACTCATCGACCGCGCCACCGCCTGCACAACTGTTACGCAGGTCGACCAATTGCTTTTGCAGGGATTTCAGTTCCTTGATGCGGACTGCCACGTGCTTGATGTGCTCGTCGACCAAGTTGTTGATGACGGAACAGTCCTTCGGCGGCGAGTCTTTAAATTTCAACAGCGCGCGAATCTCATCCAATGTCATGTCCAACCGTCGGCAATGCCGGATGAATGACAAACGCTCTACATGCTCAGGTCCGTACACGCGGTAGTTACCTTCTGTCCGGGCGGTTTGAGCGAGTAGTTCCTCACGCTCGTAGTACCTGATGGTCTCAACTTGCGTATGAGCTGCCTTGGCGAGATCTCCAATTTTCATGAACACACCTCGGTGAGCGACTTGGCTTTGATTCTCGAGCGATTTTAGCCACTTGACACTGAAGTGGCTACAGGGTTTCTAATACCTCAACGAGGAAGAAATCATGATTACATCTTGCGAAAGCACAAAGCCACAGATCTGCCAGAGTGAAAACTGCTGTTCAGCAGTGGCATGCACGACCATGGCGCAACCTGACCAGGACATGGCACAGATGCACTCAGACCATCCACAGAAAAAGTTCCGTATCTCCAACATGGACTGCGCCTCAGAGGAGTCCGAGATCCGGCGCGCCGTGGATAGCATCCCGGGAATCGAAGCCCTGCGATTCGATCTTGGGGCACGCCTACTCACCATTTCCGCGAGCCAAGCTGCACTGCCAGACGCACTGCAGGCGATTCGAAAAGCGGGCTTTAAGCCTGAGCCCATCGACGAAGACGCCAACACCCCTTCGGTTACGCGTACTGCGGCTGCGACGTTTTTGGACGTATGGGGAAAACTTCTGGCCGCGCTCGGCCTGGCCACGCACATCGGCGCCATTCGCAAGGCCGGGGCCAAGCCGCTGCTGCTGGCGTTGATCTTGTTCGGCTGGCTCATCGTCGGAGGCGCGCTCATCAACCGCTGGGTGCCGGCCCTGCTGGGCTGAAGCCTCGAATTCACGGCCCAGGGCCCTGACCCTAAATTTCTTTGCACGCTCTGGAATAGACCGCATGCCGACGCCGTCTGCTCTTTTGTCGGGACCTATCGGACCCTTCGTCCAGCACTCACCCCCCTTCACTTCACACCAACCCTTCATCGGAGCCCACAATGTTCAAGACTTTCGCTTTCGCCGCCACCGCCCTGACGCTCGCCTCCGGCAGCGCCTTCGCCGCCCCCAGCGACGACGCCCGCACGCACTTCCAGGCCATCGCCTCGGGCGACACCCAGATCGTCATGCGTGCCTATGCCGACCAGGCCCAGCTGAACTGGGTAGGCGGCCCACTCGACGGCACCTATGCCACCACCGATGCCATTCGCGGCACCTGGGAGAAGTTCGGCAAGGCCGTCGGCCCACTGAAGCTCACAGTCGGCCAGATTGAAGAATCGGCCAACCCCAAGGGCGCCACCGTCTCGGCCAACGTCGTCTTCGAAGGCAAGATGCCCATCAAGGTGCGCTACGTGCTGACGTTCCGTGAAGGCAAGATCGTCAGTGAAACCTGGCAGATCGACCCCAAGCTGGCGGTGGCTGCGGCTTACTGAACGGCACGCAGCGTGGCTACTCTCCACCAGACCCTAAAGGACAACCCCATGAAGCACCTTTCGACTCTGGCCGCGCTGCTGATCACAGCGGCTTCCTTCGCGGCACCACTCACCGGCGCTATGGCTGCCGACGCGCCGGCCAAGCTCGCCAACGGCGCGCTGGTCGACGCCAAGGGCATGACGCTCTACACCTTCGACAAGGACGTGGCAGGCAGCGGCAAGAGCACCTGCAACGGCGGCTGCGCCGCGCTGTGGCCGCCCGCGATGGCCGCCGCCAGCGACCAACCCGCCGGTGCATACACGATCGTCATGCGCGACGACGGTGCGCGCCAGTGGGCCTACAAGGGCAAGCCGGTCTACACCTACCAGGCCGACCAGAAGCCCGGCGACCGCGCCGGCGACAACTTCAAAGACGTCTGGCACATCATCAAGGAATGACATTTGCTGTCGACTTCCGTCCAGTCCCTCAGGCCACGACCCCCCGATGCAAGACGACGCAAGCCTGCTGAGCTGGGTGCCGCGCCTGCGCCGCTATTCGCGCGCGCTGGTGAACAACCGTGACGACGCCGACGATCTGGTGCAGGACACGCTGGAGCGGGCCTGGGCCAAGTCGAACCTGTGGGGCGGCGTGGCCGACATGCGCGCCTGGCTCTTCAGCATCATGCACAACCTGCACGTCGATGGCGTGCGCCGTCCCAGGCTGCACACCGTGACCATGGACGACGACACGCCCGAAGTGCCGGTGGCGCCGACACAAACCGACAGGCTGGCTGTACTGGATCTGCAGGCTGCACTGGACTTGCTGCCCGTCGAGCAGAAGGAAGTGCTTCTTCTGGTGACGCTGGAAGACATGGCCTATGCCGATGTGGCGCAGGCCCTGGGTATCCCCATCGGCACCGTGATGTCGCGCCTGTCGCGAGGCCGTGAGCGCCTGCGCGGCCTGATGGAAGGCCGCGCAGAACCGGTGCGGCTGAAAGTCGTCAAATGAATGTATTGCGAAGCAACCCATGAATACCGACCGTCCGCCACCGTCCATTCCCCCGGTCACCGAGGCCGACCTGCATGCGTTCGTTGATGGCCGCCTGCCCGCTGAGCGCCAGGTCGAGATCGCCGCTTATCTGGCCGCACGCCCTGAAGACGCGCAGCGCTTGGAGGCCTACCGGGCGCATAAGCGCGAACTGCACGCCTTGTTCGATCCCGTGCTGGATGAACAGCCGCCGCAGCGCCTGCTGAAATCGGCGCGCCCGCGCGCCGTGCCGCAGACGCCTTGGTACCTCCAGCGCCTGGCCGCTGGGATCGCCATCGCCGTCATCAGCGGCGCCACAGGCTGGGGCTTGCGGGGCGGCCTGCCCGCGGGGGGCGACGATGCCGGCCGCATGGCCGCCGCGGCACCCGCCGAGCGCGGCCTGACGCTGGCGTCAGCGGGCGGCTTCGCGCAGCGCGCGGCGGTGGCTCACGCGGTATACAGTCCCGACCCGCGCCGCCCGGTCGAGGTGGACGCGGCGCACGAAGACCAGCTCGTGGCCTGGCTGTCCAAGCGCATGGGCGCGCCGATGAAGCCGCCGTACCTGCAGGCCCAGGGCTATACGCTGGAAGGCGGGCGCCTGTTGCCGGGCGGCCAGGGGCCGGTGGCGCAGTTCATGTACCGCAACGAGCTCGGCAGCAAACTGACGCTGTACGTATCCAACGATGTCGCCGACGTGGGCAGTGCCGCGGGGCCGGACAAGGCACTGCAGGCCAGCGTGAAGAACACAGACACGGCCTTCCGCTTCGCACGCGAAGGTGTGGTCAATGTCTTCTACTGGGTCGACGGTCCCTTCGGCTACGCCCTGTCGTCCGACGCCGACCGCAGCGTGCTGGCGCAGGTGTCGGCCGAGGTCTATCGGCAACTTGGCACCCCGCGCTGAAGGCCAGGGCGGCGTCGGCGCGACGCGCTGTCGGCATGCCCAGGGAATGAAACGGCCCGAGCCGCGCTCTTGACCTGAAGCAAGCGCTGGGCAGTGGTTCATCGGCGGCTCCCGGCCCACGACCCAAGCGATCACTCTCCACACCAACTCAGAAAGCAAACATGACCACCCAACGCCGCGACATTCTCAAGTACACCCTGGCCGCCGCGGCAGCCAGCGCGCTGCCCGCAGCACATGCCCAGGCCCCGTCCGGCGCTTCAGCGGGAGCCGCAGCCCCCGGCATC
>CAYVGD010000170.1:0-6284 GCA_964450095.1 uncultured Polaromonas sp. | reverse complement strand
GCTATTTCGCGCACATCGGCTTCTTCAACCCCTACCTGCCGCTGTGGCTCAAGGACATGGGCCTGAGCCTGGTGGCCATCAGCGTGCTGGTGTCTCTGCAGTCGGCCACGCGCCTGTTCGCGCCCTACGGATGGGGCTGGCTGAGCGACCGCACGGGCGAGCGCGTCAAGCTCCTGCGCTACGGCGCCAGTGCGGCCCTGGTGGCTTCGCTGGGGCTGTGGTTCGATGGCGGCGTGACCTGGCTGTTTGTCGTGTTGCTGCTGCTCTTTGGCCACACCAGCGCGATGATGCCCATGAGCGAGGCGGCCATGGCGCAGCTGGTGAGCCAGGGCGGGCAGTTCGATGCACGCCGCTATGGCCGGGTGCGGGTGTTCGGCTCCCTGGGCTTTCTGGTGACGGTGCTGGCCGCCGGCGCCTGGTTCGAGCAGCGCGGCATGCAGCATTTCCCCGCCTGGACGCTGGTCACCATCGCAGCCGTGGCCGCCAGCGCCTGGTGCCTGCCCAACGTGAGGGAGCCGGTGGCCGCCCTGGACCAGCGCGAAAGCATCTGGCCCGTGCTCAGCCAGCGCCCGGTGCAGCTGTTTTTCGCAGCTGCCTTCTGCCATGTGCTGTCGCACATCGGCATCTACGTGTTCTTCTCGCTCTACCTGGACGAGCTGGGCTACAGCAAGACCACCATCGGCCTGCTGTGGGGCCTGTCGGTGCTGTTGGAGATTGGCTGGTTCCTCACGCAGTCGCGATGGCTGCCGCGCTGGAGCCTGCGCGGCTGGCTGATGCTGTGCTCGGCGCTGATGGCGCTGCGCATGCTGATGACCGCCGGAGCCGCGGAGCACGCCTGGGTGCTGGTGGCCGCGCAATGCCTGCACGCCTTCACCTTCGCCACCCACCACACGGTGTGCATCGCGCTGCTGTCGCAGCATTTCCCGGGCGCCTTGCGCGGGCGTGGACAGGCGCTTTACACCGTGATCGGCTATGGCCTGCCCGGCCTGCTGGGCGGGGTGGCCGGCGGCTGGCTCAGCAGCACGCTGGGACTGGCCAGCGTGTTCTGGGCCTGCGTGCCCACGAGCGTTGCCGCCTGGTGGCTGGCCTGGCGCCTGTGGCAGGGCGAGCGAAGGGCCGGGCTCGCGCAGGCCTGAACCCGCCGGACCACCGCTCGCTGCCGGACCACCGCTCGCTGCCGGACCACCGCTGTCCGCACTCCGCTTCTCGCCGGGTGTCGCGTGTCGCTTGTTTCACCTGCCTGTCTCTCGTCGCTCTGCGCAGCGCACGCTCTCGCCGTCCTTCAGGTCGGCCAGCGCCAGGTTGCCCGCAAGCACGGGCAGGGTGCGCCGCCAAGCCCACCCGGTCGTTCCAGCCGCCAGGTGCAGCTGGCCAGCGCTCGGCCGGGCGAGGCCGGTTTTCCTGGGTGGACGGGGTCCCATGGCGGAGGGCAGGTGCGCGGTGAACGGGGCGCTGGGCCACCGCTGCAAGCTTGCACCAGCCCCCGGCGCCTGCGACGCGTCAGGAGCCGCTCATGGTGGAAAAACCGGCCAGCAGCAGGTCCTGGTGACCCGGCAGCCGCGCATCCTGGGCTTGCAGCGGTGCCACCCAGGCAGACACCCGCCGTGCATCGGTGAGCAGCAGGTCCTGCGGCTCCAGTCCAAACGGCGGCTGGTGATGGCCGGTGTTCAGGTCACAGAGCCTGATCTGTCCGCCGCAGGTGTTCTGTTCGCGCACCAGCAACCGCAGGCAGTAGCGTGGCCGGATCGCGTCGCTTGCGCCCCGGGCAGTCGACAGGGGCGGGGCGCCCGACACAGCGGCCTGCCGCCAAGGGGTCGATGGCGCTGTGGGGGACACGGGTTCGAAAGCACCGGAATCGGCAATGCGGGTGACCGCGCCGCAAGGCTGCCGCAGCGCCTCGACGTGGATGTGCCACCGTTGGGGCCAGGGGTGCAGTGCGTCGAGCGTGCGGCACACGCCCAGGGTGAGCCAGCGCAGCACCGGATGGGCCGCCAAGTCTTCGCGGGCGTCCCCGGACCAGGCCCGAACCGTCGGTGGCCCGTGCAGGCCCAGGCCCGGCGGGCGTGTCCAGTGCAGTTGCTCACGGCGTGGCATTGGCGCAGGCAGACGCGGTGGGAGGCCCGCCTGGGCCGCTGCGCCGGAGACCGCCTCCCCGACCGGCAGGCCATGCCACAGGTCGGCGAATTCCATCCAGCGCCAGGGCTCCAGGCGCAGCCAGTCGGTGCAGCATTCGGCCGCGAGCAGGGCGTGCCCATGGGCACACAGGCCTTCCCACAAGGTGACGGATTTTTGTGCTGGCGCCAGGCGGTCGGTCAGCATGGGCCCGTGTCTCGCTCCCCGCGGGCCGATGTGGATGGGGCGGGATGCTTTCTCTGGCATTTATTTTTCATTGACAACTCCTCCGTCCTGTCTTGGACGCGACGCCCTTTATTGTGTTGGAATGAATACTTAAGAATTCAATTCAAACATCACATGACTTGTTCCTTCCGTGCACACGCCCGACAGAGTGGGCCATGCGCCACCCCAGCCTGATCCAGCGCCTGCCGGACATGGCCACCTTCGTCCGGGTCGCGGAGCTGGGCAGTTTTTCAGCGGCGGCGGCCGAGCTGGGGCTGACCCCTTCGGCCGTGAGCCGCCAGATCGGCCGCCTCGAGCGCGCGCTCTCGGTTCGCCTGGTGCTGCGCAACACCCGCCAGCTGCGCCTGAGCGAAGCGGGTGTGCAGGTGTTCGGCCATTGCGCGCAGATCGTGGCATCGGCCCAGGCCACGCTGGCGTTGGCCCAGAGCTTTTCCCAGGGGCCTCAGGGCTGCGTGCGGCTGAGCGCGCCACTGGCCTTTGCCCGCCATCGGCTGCAGGTGCCGCTTTTGGGGTTTCTGCGCGCCTATCCCGAAGTGGACGTGCAACTCATGGTCAGCGACCAGGAGCTCGATCCGCTGCGCGAGCCCATCGACCTGGCCGTACGCCTGACCGAGGCGCCGCCGCCGGGGCTGGTCGCACGCGAGTTGATGCCCGTTCAGGAATGGCTGGTGGCGTCGCCCGCCTACCTGCGTCGCCACCGGCCGATTCGCCAGCCGCTGGACCTGCGCGATCACAGCTGCCTGGGCCGGGGCGAGCGGGAGGTCGCCGAACCCTGGCGGCTGCGGCGCCACCGGGAACAGGTGGACGTGATCACCCGCGGTCGCCTGAGGGTGAACCACAGTGAGCTGCGGCTGCTGGCCGCATGCGACGGCCTGGGGGTGGCCCGCGTACCCGATTACGTGGCCTTGCCCGCCATCGGCCAGGGGCAGGTGGTGCGGGTGCTTCCCGAGTGGCAGTTCGCCGGCGGCCGCCAGGGCCGCGCCTACGTGGTTTACGCCCCCGATCGTTTCTTGCCTGCCAAGTGCCGGGCCCTGATTGACTACTTGGCCGCGACCATGCAGCATCCAGACAGCGGCGCAGCCCAGCCGTGAGTGCTGGCGTGTTCGTGATGGAGACTGCAAGCATGACTTCCCACCACAGCCTCGTGCAGGCCCAGCCGGTCCGGCTGCCGATTGCCCAGCTTCACACCGTCTACGACGCTGGCGAGGTCGAGCGCAAGTTGCACCAGCTTCAGGGCAGTGGCCAGGCGCGCGAGCGCGAGGCGCTTTGCAAGACCTACGAGCGCATGCTCGAATGCGGGCCGGAGCGCTTTTCCGTGAAGCCCTCGGGCCTGCCCGACCTGGACGCGCTGTACGAGGGCCTGCCCAACTTCGGCGAGGCGCTCGACGAGGTGCGCCGCCAGCTCGCGCTCAGCCAGGACAGCCGCGACCACCTGAGCCTGACCCCCATGCTGCTGCTGGGCCCGCCCGGTGTGGGCAAGACGCATTTCGCCCGGCAACTCGCGCAGCTGTTGGGCACCGGCATGAACCTGGTGCCCATGAGCTCCATGACGGCGGGCTGGCTGCTTTCTGGCGCGTCCTCCCAGTGGAAGGGCGCGCGCCCGGGCAAGGTGTTCGAGGCCCTGGTGGACGGCAAGTACGCCAACCCCGTGATCGTGGTCGACGAGATCGACAAGGCCAGCGCCGATGCGCAATACGACCCGCTGGGCGCACTCTACGGGCTGCTCGAGCACGACACCGCCCAGAGCTTCGTGGACGAGTTCGCCGAGGTGGCCATCGACGCCAGCCAGGTGACCTGGGTGACCACCGCCAATGACGAGCGCGCCATCCCGGCGCCCATCCTCAACCGCATGAACGTGTTCGTCATCGAGACGCCATCGGCCGATGCCGCGCGCAGGATCGCTGCACGCCTTTACGGCGGGATCCTTTCCGAGCACGACTGGGGCCAGCGCTTCGAGCCCGAGCCCCGGCAGGACCTGCTGGACCGACTGGCCGAGATGCCGCCCCGCGAGATGCGCCGCGCTTTGATGACCGGCTTTGGCAATGCGCGGCTGGACGGCCGCTATCACGTGCTCCCGGAGGACCTGCCGCAGGCCGGCAGTGGTCGCCAGAAGATCGGCTTTCTGGCTTGAGCCGGTGCCCGTGGCGCGGGCACGGCCCGCCTCACTTGCCCCAGGAGTCCTTCAGGCCCACGGCGCGGTTGAACACCGGGCGCCCGGGGGCGTGGTCCTGGCGGTCGGCCACGAAGTAGCCGTGCCGTTCGAACTGGAACTTCTGGTCGGGCTGGGCGCCTGCCAAGGAAGGCTCCACAAAGGCCGTGACCACCTTCAGGCTCTGCGGGTTGAGGGCCTGCAGGAAATCCTTTCCACCCGCATCGGGGTGCGCGTCCGCGAACAGGCGGTCATAAAGGCGCACTTCGGCGCTCACGCCGTCTGCCCCGCCCACCCACGTGATCGCCGCCTTCGCCTTGACGCTGTCGGCGCCGGGCGTGCCGCTCTTGGTGCCGGGCAGCACCTTGGCATGCACCTCCACCACCTGGCCCTGGGCATCGCGCACGCAGCCGGTGCACTCGACCACGTAGCCGCCCTTCAGGCGCACGAGGTTGCCCGGAAAGAGCCGCTTGTAGCCCTTGGGCGGCACTTCCTCGAAGTCTTCGCGCTCGATCCACACCTCCCGGCCGATCTTGAAGGTCCGCACCGGCGGCGTCTGGCCTTCCTGGGCGTGGGGCAGGGCAGGCAGGCTGCAGTCCTCGGTGTGGCTGTCGCTGCCGAACACCTCGGCCCAGTTGGTCAGCACCAGCTTGACCGCATCGAGCACCGCCATGCCGCGGTGCGCCTTGTGCTCCAGGTCATCGCGCAGCGCGCCTTCGAGCACGCTGTAGTCGATCCAGCTGTCGCTCTTGCTGACGCCGATGCGTTCGGCAAAAAGCTGCAGCGCCTCGGGCGTGTAGCCGCGCCGGCGCAGGCCCACGATGGTGGGCATGCGCGGGTCGTCCCAGCCCCCCACCTTGCCTTCGGCCACCAGTTGCGCGAGCTTGCGCTTGGAGGTGACCACGTAGGTGAGGTTCAGCCGCGCGAATTCGTACTGGCGCGGGCGGGGTGCCGCGATCAGGCCGCCGGCCACCAGGTGGTCCAGCAGCCAGTCGTAGAAAGGCCGCTGGTCCTCGAATTCCAGCGTGCAGATGCTGTGGGTGATCTGCTCCAGCGCGTCTTCGATCGGGTGCGCGAAGGTGTACATCGGGTAGATGCACCACGCATCGCCCGTGTGGTGGTGCGTGGCGCGGCGGATGCGGTAGATGGCCGGGTCGCGCAGGTTGATGTTGGGCGAGGCCATGTCGATCCGGGCGCGCAGCACCATGGCGCCGTCGGCGTGCTGGCCCGCGCGCATCTGGCGAAAGCGCTCGAGGTTGTCGGCCGCACTGCGGTCACGGAACGGGCTGTTGACGCCCGGCCGGGAAAAGTCGCCCCGGTTGGCGCGCATCTCCTCGGGGGTCTGCTCGTCCACGTAGGCCAGGCCGCGCTCGATCAGGTGCTCGGCGGCGCGGTACATGAAGTCGAAATAGTCGCTGGCCTGGTAGAGGTGCGAGGCGCCCCCCGATTCCCAGGAAAAGCCCAGCCACTGCACCGCGTCCATGATGGAGCGCACGTACTCCTGGTCTTCTTTTTCGGGGTTGGTGTCGTCAAAGCGCAGGTGGCACACGC
Organism: uncultured Polaromonas sp.; assembly: GCA_964450095.1. Taxonomy (GTDB): domain Bacteria; phylum Pseudomonadota; class Gammaproteobacteria; order Burkholderiales; family Burkholderiaceae_C; genus Polaromonas. The sequence continues at coordinate 226 of CAYVGD010000170.1, read as the reverse complement.
CGCCATAGTCGCGCGCCAGCCCGAAGTTCAGGCAGATGCTCTTGGCGTGGCCCACGTGCAGGTAACCATTGGGCTCGGGCGGAAAGCGCAGCCGCACCCGCGCGCTGTCCAGCGGAGCCTGGGCGTGGTGCGCGGCATCGCCGGGCGAGCCGGCCCAGCGGCGATGGGCATGGGTGCCCTCGGCCAGGTCTTTCTCGATGATCTGCCGCAGGAAGTTGCTGGGCTT
>CAYVGD010000169.1:0-6346 GCA_964450095.1 uncultured Polaromonas sp. | reverse complement strand
GCTCCTGAGACCCAGCGGCCCACGCCGACGCTCCTGAGACCCAGCGGCCCACGCCGACGCTCCTGAGACCCAGCGGCCCACGCCAGCCAGTCGCCACCCGCTCAGGCCCCGCGCTTGAACACCGACAGCAGCGCTCCGGCCAATACGAACAGCGCGCCGAAGGCCCGGTTGACTGCCCGCACCTGGCGCTCGGCCCGCAGCGCCGCCAGCACCCGCGCCGCCAGCGCGGTGTAGCCGGCCATCACCACGAGGTCGGTCAAGGCCAGCGTCGCGCCGATGATGAGGTACTGCGGCAACAACGGCCGGTCCATGGCGATGAACTGCGGCACCACGGCCAGCAGGAACACCGTGCCCTTGGGGTTGACCGCGTTCACCGCCCAGCCGCGCGCGATCAGCCGCCAGGGCGAGGCGCCGGCCTGCTGCGCCTGGCCCACGGCCAGGGGCGCGGTCGAGGCCCGCCACTGCTGGATGCCCAGCCACACCAGGTAGGCCACGCCAGCCCACTTGACCGCAGCGAACGCCACGCTGGAGGTCGCGATCAGCGCGCCCAGGCCTGCACTGACCACCGCCAGCTGCGTCCAGATGCCCAGCACCAGCCCAATGCACAGCACGTAGCCACGACGAAAGCCGTGGTTCAGCCCCGCGCTCATGGACGCCACCGCGCCGGCGCCGGGCGACAGGCTGATGGCCCAGGAGGCCAGGAAAAAGGCAAGCCAGGTGTCGAGTGCCATGCGCAGTCCGCGGTCAAAAAACGAAGGCGCAAGCGTAGCAGCCTGGCCACTTTCCGGGCAATGCGTCAGCCGGTGCGGCCCCGGTTTGTAGGACGGGCCTTGTGTCCAGGCCTCCTCATTTGTGACAGTGCGCGTTGCACCCCCGAGCGGGCGCTGCATGAGCGGCGCCCGCAGCGGGTACCCGGGGCGCACCTCAGGCGGGCGTCCAGCCGCAGGGCAGCGACTGGCCCGCGGGCTGTGTTGCAGCATGGCCGGCGCCGCAACGGCTGAGCCGTGTTGGACAGGACGCTTGGTTACAAGCGACCAGAGCTGGTTGTCGGAACGCTCCTATCCTGTCCGTAGGAGACGCCTGCCTTGACCACCACAGACACCCCCCACACCGCCCACCGCCTGGTGCCTGCCACCCTGGCTTCGGCTTGCGAGACGCACTTCATGCGGGGCGGTCAGCCCAGCGGTTGTGCCCGGCTCAAGCTGGTCTTTGACCAGGCGCCCAACCTCCTGGCCATCGTCAGTGGGCCGCAGGCGCGCTTCGAGCTGGCCAACCGCGCCTTCTGCGAATTCTTCGGCCACGCGGCGCCCCAGGGCCAGCCCCTGGCCGAGGTGCTGCCCGAGCTGTGCGAAGACGGCCGGGGCCCCTGGCTGCAGGCCGTCATGGCCGCGCCGCAGGCCTCAAGCCTCGGCCGGACGCCCGAGCGCTTTTCAGTGCGCATCCAGCGGCCAGGGCAGTGCGGCGAGCGGGTGCTCGAACTGGTGCTGCAGCCGGTGGTGGAGGCCAGCGGCGAGGTCAGCGGCCTGCTGATCGAGGGTGTGGACATCACGGCGCATGCGCGCACCGAGGCCGACCTGCTCGAGGGCCAGCGCCAGGCCCTGCGCGCCGTCGAATGCACCGAGACCGAGCGCAGCCGGTTGGACGCGCTGCTGGAGGCCGCGCCCGTGGGCATCATCATGGCCGACGTGCAGGGTCGGCTGCTGCGCATCAACGCCGAGAACCGGCGCATCTGGGGCCAGCATCCGCTGTCGGAGAGCCACTCAGAGTACGGCGAATGGAAGGGCTGGTGGGCCGACGGCGGGCCACGCCACGGCCAGCGCCTGGCCGCCCATGAATGGGCCTTGGCACGCGCCCTGCGCGGCGAGGAGTGCCCGCGCGACATCGTCGAAATCGAGTCCTTCGGCGATGTGCCCGTGCGGCGCACCATCGTCAACTCCGGTGCGCCCGTGCGCGATGCGGAGGGCCGCATCATCGGTGCGGTGATCGCGCAGATGGACATCACCGACCGCGTGCGCGCCGAGCAGGCGGCCGTGGAGAACGAGGCCAAGTTCCGCACCATCACCGAGGCCATGCCGCAGATGGTCTGGTCCACCCTGCCCGACGGCCGCCACGACTACTTCAACCACCAGTGGTACGAATTCACCGGCGTGCAGCCCGGGCAGACCGATGGCGATGGCTGGCTGGCGATGTTCCACCCCGACGACCAGGCGCGCACCCAGGCGCGCTGGCTGCACAGCCTGCGCACCGGCGCGCCTTACGACATTGAATACCGGCTGCGCCACCGCAGCGGCCAGTACCGCTGGACCCTGGGCCGGGCGCTGCCCGTGCGCGACGAGCGCGGCGAGCTGGTGCGCTGGATGGGCACCTGCACCGACATACACGAGCAGAAGATGGCGCAGGAGGCGCTGCTGCTGTCGGACCGCCGCAAGAACGAGTTCCTGGCCATGCTGGCGCACGAGCTGCGCAACCCGCTGGCGCCCATCACCGCCGCGGCCGAGCTGCTCTCGCGTGGCAAGGGGGGCGCCGCCGAGGGCCAGCAGCTCAGCCAGGTGATCCTGCGGCACGCAGCGCACATGAGCCTGCTGGTGGACGACCTGCTGGACGTCTCCCGCGTGACCCGCGGCCTGGTGTCGCTGGTCAAGACGCCGGTGGACCTGCGCGCCTGCCTGCAGGAGGCGCTGGAGCAGGTGCGGCCGCTGATCAGCGCGCGCGCGCACCGGCTGCACACCCGCATGGACCTGGGCTCGGCCACGCTCGTGATGGGTGAGAAAAAGCGCCTCGTGCAGGTGCTGTCGAACCTGCTGAGCAACGCCGCCAAGTACACGCCGCGCGGTGGGCTGATCGAGGTCGACCTGCAGGTGCAGTCCGGCCAGATCGAACTGGCCGTGCGGGACAACGGCATCGGCATGAGCCCCGAACTGGTGGCCCGCGCCTTTGACCTGTTCGCCCAGGGCGAGCGCTCGTCGGACCGCTCCGAGGGAGGGCTGGGCATCGGCCTGGCGCTGGTGCGCACCCTGGTGCAGTTGCACGACGGGCGGGTGTGGGCCAGCAGCTCCGGCCCGGGGCAGGGGAGCGTGTTCACCGTGGCGCTGCCGCAGCTGGCGGCCTCGGCCCTGCCTGCACCTCTGGCATCCCCGGCTGCGCCCCCGCTGCTGGCTGGGCAGCACCGCGAGGCCAGTGCCGAGGCCGAGGGCGCCTTGCGCATCCTCGTGGTGGACGACAACCTGGACGCCGGCCACCTGCTGGGCATGTTCCTGCAGACCCTGGGCCACGAGGTGCGGGTGGAGGGGCAGTCGCACCAGGCCCTGGCGCTGGCCGCATCGTTCAGGCCCCAGGTGTGCCTGCTCGACATCGGCCTGCCGGAGATGGACGGCTACGAACTGGCGCGCCGCATCCGGCTGCTGCCCGGGCTGGAGGCCGTGCGTCTGGCGGCCGTGACCGGCTACAGCCAGGCGCGCGACCGCCAGGCGGCCCTGGATGCCGGCTTTGACCAGTACTTCGTCAAGCCGCTGGACGTGAACCAGCTTGAAGCCTGGCTGGTCCAGTCCGGCTGTGCCTTGCCGGTCTGAACCGCTGCCGCGCCGCGCTGGAGCGGTCGGGCCGGTGTGTTGAGGTTGCGCCCGTGATGGGCCTGCTGGGTCTGGGCTGCGTGAGGCGGGGTTAGGCAAAGCGAGGCAGGGCAGGGCAGGGCTGGGCAGGGCAGGGCAGGGCAGGGCAGGGCAGCGCGGGACAGGGCAGGGTGGTGGCGCCTGACGAGGTCGCGTTCTCCGCCTCGTCCTTCTGGCAGCAGGTTTGGGGCGCAGCCTGCCACGGGTCTGTCACGCAGGCTCTGCGCCAGACGATGCCTCGCGACAGTGCGTCGGCGCCAGCACCTTGATCCAACACCTTGAGCCAGCACCTCGAACAGTGCCCCGGGGCCAGAGCATCGAGGTCGGCTTGGCAGGGTCAGTGCGGCGCCATCAGCACGGGCACGTCCTCGCGGAAACGTTGGTATGGCGAGGTCGGCAAGGCAATGCCTGTGCGGAAAAGTCGGCACGGCAGGGGCAGTGCGCCGACGTCAGTACTGCAAGGTCAGTTCCGCCAGGTCGGTTCCACAAGGTCAGCGCGCCGAGTCAGGGCATTGCCGCGCGAAGACACTAAAGCGTGGGCCTGCAGGCGCCCAGTCCGTCTTTTTGCTTTCTTTAGGTTGTGGGTTGGCGCTTTTTAGCGAATTTTGTCTCCCAGCCCCCCAAGCCAGCCTGCGCATGCGGCTCTCGGTCTTGCCCAGCGCGGTGGGGTGCTGCCCCCGTCCTTGCTGCCTTCTTGCGCCGCCTCTTGCATCCCCTGGCGCCTCGCTGAGGCCCCGCAGCGGCCCTTCTAGCGCGAGGCCCTTTGTTGGCCCGCAGCTTGACGGCTTTTCAGCGCACATGCAGCCCTTGGCGGCCGCGCTGGCCTTGTTGTGCTTGCTTCTGGGTGTTTTGCCTCAAGAAGCATGCTGTTACCTGCGGCTGAAAGCGCATTCGCGGCAAGATGAAAGCCGATGAAGCTTCGGCGGAGGCCCTGGCTCATGTGTCAGTCCGTAACTTTTGCTCATCCGGGGCCGCTCATCTGTAAGCCACGCGGCTTTTGCTTACGTATCCGTCGAGATCTCCTACAGACCCGTCGGACGCTTCCTACTAGCATCCGTTCCAACGCTGAGTCAGGTCCTTGATGGACCCCGTGGCCTTCTGCCACAGCACATTCGTTCAGCGTCCTCGAAGCAACTCCCGACGCGCAGGCGGGCCGAAAGAAAAAGGCCCCCAGCGTGATGGGCGGAGCCTTGTCTGATGAAACCGTAGGAGACGTCGCAAGACGTTCGATTCCATGCCATCCAAAGCATCCCACCCCACCCGCCGCCTGCTGGGCGCATCCCTGAAGACCGCTGCCGCCGCTGCCCTGCTGTGCGCAGGTCAGGTGGCCACCGCCGCCGACATCCTGCCCTATGCCGAGAGCTGGTACGCACCCAGCCTGGCCGCTGCCCGCACCAACCTGGGCCTGAACCACGCCATCCTGTCCTTCGGCATCACCCGCGGCTCCTGCGTGCTGGACCCGACCATGCCCAGCCGCCTGGCCGATGCCCGCCAGTTCGTGAACATGGGCGGCAAGCTGTCCATCTCCATGGGTGGCGCCGACGGCGTGTACGTCGAGGCCGCCTGCTCGGACGACCAGATGTTCGCCATCATGGACAAGCTGATCCAGGACTCCGGTACCCGCCGCATCGACTGGGACATCGAAGGCCACAACCTCAGCAACTACGACGCCACCGCCCGCCGCAACCGCGTGCTGCTGCGCCTGCAGGCCAAGTACCCCGACCTGTTCACCTCGATCACGCTGTCGGCCTGGTTCCGCGGCGTCAATGCCGGCTCGCTCCACACCGTCAAGAGCGCGGTGGACGCCGGCGTGCGCGTGCACATGGTCAACGCCATGGTGCAGAGCTTCGGCCGCAACAACATCCAGACCATGATCTCGCCGCCCACCCTGGCGCAGGCGTCCATCGTGTCGTTCAATGCCACCCGTGACCAGATGCGCGCCATCTTCCCGGGCAAGACCACCGCGCAGCTCAACGCCATGATGGGCATGACCCCCATGATCGGCTGGAACGACGACGGCACCGTCTTCACCCTGCAGGACGCCAAGATCGTGGCCGACTTTGCCAAGGCCAACGGCATCGGCTGGCTGGGCTACTGGGCCTTCGCCCGCGACAAGGCGCAGTCCACTGGCGGCCTGCTGCCGGTGAACCACTACACCGGCGTGGTGCAGTCGGCCTGGCAGTACCTGAACATCTTCCGCACGGCCGAAGGCCCGGTCAACGGCGCAGCGCCCGCCCCGGCGCCCGCACCGATCCCGGTGGCAGCACCCGCTCCTGCGCCCGCGCCCACCCCGGTGGCGGCTCCCGCACCGGCACCGGCCACCACGGCTGGCACGGCCTGGAACTCCACCACGCGCTACGCCGCAGGCACGGTGGTCAGCCACCTGGGCAAGACCTACACCGCCACGGCGCTGTCGGCCACGGCCTGGAACGTGAACAGCCCGCCGGACCAGTCGGCCACGCTCTGGAGCCTGTCCACCACGGCCGCCCCGGTGGCCGGTGGCACCACCTGCACCACCGCTTCGGCCTGGGTGCAGGGCAAGCTCTACACCCAGGGCACGCTGGTGAGCTACAACGGCAAGGTCTACACCGCCAAGTACGCCAACCCCGGCTACGTGCCCACCATCAGCACTTACTACTGGGCGCCCGCCGCCTGCTGACCGGCACCCCGCAGCGCGCCCTGGATGGGCAGGGCGCCATGCGGCAACCAGCCCGGCCTTCATGGCCGGGCTTTTTTTC
>CAYVGD010000168.1:4561-6432 GCA_964450095.1 uncultured Polaromonas sp. | reverse complement strand
CCAACGCCATGCTGCACAACCTCAAGCACAACAAGGTGCTGCACGAGCAGAACCTTTTCGTGACCGTGTACAACCACGAGGTGCCCTGGGTCAGCTTGGACAAGCGCCTGGAAGTGCAGGACCTGGGCCACCGCTGCTGGGAGGTGGTGATCCACTACGGCTTCATGAACGACCCGGACGTGCCCAAGGCGCTGCAGGGGCTCGCGCCCCACGGCTGCGCGCTGGACGCCATGAGCACCAGCTACTTCCTTTCCCGCGACACGGTGGTGCCCACCATCGGCGGCGGCATGGCGACCTGGCGCGAAAAGCTCTTTGCGCAGATGCACCACAACGCCAGTGCCGCGGCCGACTTTTTGAAGCTGCCCAACAACTCGGTGGTCGAGCTGGGCTCCAAGATCGAGATCTGAACCCCATGCACTTCCTGTTCGTCGCCGACCCGCTGGAGTCCTTCAAGATCCACAAGGACACCACGTTCGCCATGATGCGCGAGGCCCAGCGCCGCGGTCACACGCTGTCGGTCTGCGAGCCCAAGGACCTGATGTGGCAGCAGGGCCGACCGGTCACGGCCTTTGTGCGCGACATCCGCCTGACCGGTGACGCCGACGCCTGGTTCATCGCCGAGCAGGCGCCGCCCCACGAGCGCCCCCAGGCGCTCAAGGACTTCGGTGCAGTGCTCATGCGCAAGGATCCGCCGTTCGACACCGAATACTTCTACGCCACGCACCTGCTGGAGCAGGCCGAGCGCGAAGGTGCGCGCGTGTTCAACAAGCCCCGCGCGCTGCGCGACCATTCCGAGAAGCTCGCTGTGATGGAGTTCCAGGACTTCATCGCGCCCACGCTGGTCACTCGCGACGGCTCCGACGTGCGGCGCTTCCATGCCGAGCACCGCGACATCATCCTCAAGCCGCTGGACGGCATGGGCGGCATGGGCATCTTCCGCGTGGGCGCCGACGGCCTGAACCTGGGCAGCATCATCGAGACGCTGAACAACCACGGCGCCACCAGTTTCATGGCCCAGCGCTACCTGCCCGAGATCGCGCAGGGCGACAAGCGCGTGCTCGTGATCGGTGGCCAGCCGGTGCCGTACTGCCTGGCGCGCATTCCGCAGAACGGCGAAGTGCGCGGCAACCTCGCCGCCGGCGGCCTGGGCGTGGCGCAGCCGCTGTCGGCGCGGGACCGCGAGATCGCGGCCTCCATCGGCCCGGTGCTGTCTGGACGTGGGCTGCTGCTGGTGGGTCTGGATGTGATTGGCCACCACGTGACCGAGATCAACGTGACCAGCCCGACCTGCTTCCAGGAAATCACGGACCAGACCGGTTTCGACGTGTCGGCGATGTTCATCGACGCGCTCGAAGCGGCGCTTTCCTCTGAGGCTTGAGCGACAGGCCACCCGGGCGGGTGTGGGGTTGGCTCCCCCGGTGTTGCCGGGGCAGGGTGGCGGGTGGTGGCATCCATGCGCTCAGGCTCTGGCGCCAGCGATGGGGTTCGGGCCCCCGGCCTCATGCTGGGGTACCAGAAATCGGCCGGGGGCCCGAACCCCATCGCTGTGAACAGGCGGCGCCCCGCGTGAAAGACGCGGCGGCGAAGCCCGACGCAAGCGCACTCCGAAAGAACCCTGCCAGAGCGTCTCGCAGCGGGTTGGGGGTGTGCCCCGGCCTCGTGGGGGGCAGAAATCGGCCAGGGGCCCGAACCCCATCGCTGTGAACGTGCGGTGCCCCGCGTGAAAGACGCGGCGGCGAAGCCCGACGCAAGCGCGTCGTGAAGAAAAGCTGCCAGAGCGTCTCGCAGCGGGTTGGGGGTGGGCCCGGCGGGCGATTTCTGGTACCCCAGCATGAGCCCGCCGGGCCCACCCCCAACCCGCCGCTCCGCTC
>CAYVGD010000168.1:0-4461 GCA_964450095.1 uncultured Polaromonas sp. | reverse complement strand
ACAAGCCGCTCCGCTCACAAGCCGCTCCGCTCACAAGCCGCTCCGCTCACAAGCCGCTCCGCTCACAAGCCCCGGCCGCCCCGCGCCCCCGGTGCGCCTAGACAGCCACCCCGTCCACGAACACCTTCAACTCGCCCGCCTCGAACGGCACCCAGTTTTCATTCACCGTGAGCGGCGCCGTCACCACCACCGCCACCCGGTCGCTGGGGTCGGTGTGGTCGGCAAAGTTGATCGACAGGTCCTCGTCGGCCAGGCGGGCATGCGCGAACGGATGGCGCCGCTCCACGTAGTGCAGCTTCGTCGACGCATGCGCCCACAGCGCCTGGCCGTTGCTCAGCATGAAGTTGAACGTGCCGTGCCGTGCGATCTGCGGTGCCAGCTCACGCAGCGTGAGCGTGAGCTCTTGGATGCTCGGCACCCCCGCGTGCGACTTGGCCAGCTCCTGCATCAGCCAGCAGAAAGCCCGCTCGCTGTCGGTGCTGCCCACCGGCTGGAAGGCCGCATGCAGCCGCGGGTGAAAGCCCTCGAGGTTGCCGTTGTGCGCGAACACCCAGTAGCGACCCCACAGCTCGCGCACGAACGGGTGGCAGTTCTCCAGGGCCACCCGCCCCTGCGTGGCCTTGCGGATGTGGGCGATGACGTTGCGGCTCTTGATCGGGTAGCGCCGGATCAGCTCGGCCACCGGCGACTCGCAGGCCGGCAGGTGGTCCACGAAATGGCGCAGACCCCGGGCCTCTCCGCCCTCGAAGAAGGCGATGCCCCAGCCGTCGGCATGCTCGTCGGTGCGGCCGCCGCGCTGCGCAAAGCCTGCAAAGCTGAATGCCACGTCCGTGGGCGCGTTGCAGTTCATGCCCAGCAGTTGGCACATGGCGGTGACCCCGTGAAAGCCGCTGGCCTCAGCTTCGCGGCTCGGACCAGAGCTTGCCGCCCGTGGCCCAGTTCTCGCGCTTGACGTCGGTGATGATGATGTCCACCGACTCGGGCGAGCCGCCCAGCACCTCGACGGTGACGCGGGTGATCTCCGCCACGAGCTTTTTCTTCTGCTCGTTCGTGCGGCCTTCGAACATCTCGATGTGGTAAGTGGGCATGGGTGTCTTGCGGTTGAGAAATCAGAGGCCGCATCATAAAAGCTCGTCCGCCGCATGCGCTGCCGCCACGGTGGCGGACCAGGGTATGCTGGGCTTTCGCCCACCGGTTGTCGGCCGCCTCCCACAGGCGCGCAAGCCCCGGCCGCCGGGGCGGGCGTTTGCTCTGAGGACCAGACTCTGCCAGTGACACCTCTCCACGCCCAGCTTCCTGCGTTCGCCGAGGCCGGCCCCGGCATGCAGCCGCGTGCCAGCCGCGCCTACCGCTGTCAGTGCGGGCGGCCCGTGTTCTTTCCGAACTCTCAGTGCCTGGCCTGCCAGGCGCCCCTGGGCTACGAACCGGAGCGTGCGCAGCTGTTGCCGCTGCAGCCCCATCCCGGCCAGCCCGGGCAGTGGCTGGCCTGGGGCGAGCCGGCGGGCCAGGGGCCGCAGTACACCCGCTGCGGCAACCTGCTCACGCCCTCGGCCTGCAACTGGCTGATCCGCAGCGACGATCCATACGCACACCTGGGCCTGTGTCGCGCCTGCCGGCTCAACCGCACCATTCCGGCGCTGAGCGACCCGGACCATCCTGGCAACCCCATGCTCTGGGGCCGCATGGAGCAGGCCAAGCGGCGCCTGGTGTCGGCGCTGATCGCGCTGGGCCTGCCAGTCGCCTCGCGCCTGTCGGAGGATCCGGCGCGCGGCCTCATGTTTGACGTGCTGCGCTCCCAGGCCGGCACCACGGTGAGCACCGGGCACGACAGCGGCCTGATCACGCTCAACCTCGAGGAGGCCGACGACGCCTGGCGCGAGGCCGCGCGCCAGCAGATGCACGAGCCCTACCGCACGCTGCTGGGCCACTTCCGCCACGAGGTGGGCCACTACTACTGGGACCGGCTGGTGGACGGCACGCCCTGGCTGGCGCGCTTTCGCCAGCTTTTCGGCGACGAGCGCGCCGACTACGCCGAGTCGCTCAGGCGCCACTACGAGCAGGGGCCGCCGGCGCAGTGGTGGCTTCGCCACGTGAGCGCCTACGCCAGCAGCCACCCCTGGGAGGACTGGGCCGAATGCTGGGCGCATTACCTGCACATGCGCGACACGGTCGATGCGGCCATCAGCTACGGCCTGCAGCCCGATGCCATGCAGTTCGCCGAGTTCACGCCCTTCCACGCCGATGCGCTGTACGAGCCCGGTCATCCGCAGGCCGGCGACTTCCTGCACTTCCTGAACCAGTGGACCCGGCTGACCACGCTGCTCAACGAGTTGTCTCGCGCCATGGGCCAGCCCGACCTTTATCCCTTCGTGCTGGCGCGCAGCGTGGTGGCCAAGCTGCACTTCATTCACTTGCTCGTGAGCTCGGGCGGCGCCACGGACACCCACCAGGCCTCGTAGGCCTGGCGGTCGGTACGCCAGCAGGGGCAGGCGGTCGCCGCCAGGGCGGCCTCGTCCAGCAGCATCATGTAGCCACGGCTGTAGCTGATGTGACCCAGCAGCTGCATGCGGCGCGCGGCCTGGGTCACGCTTTCGCGGCGCGCGTGCAGCATCAGCGACAGGGTTTCGTGTGTGAGGAAGAGCTCGCTCGAGTGTGCGCGGTCGCGCGTCATGAGCAGCCAGCGCGCCAGCCGCTGCGCCACGCTGTGGTGCACCAGGCAGGCGGCCTGGCGCGCCAGCTGGGCCTGGCGCAGGTCCAGGTAGCCGTGCAGCACGCGCTCCAGAGCGGGTGAGCGCTGCAGCTGTTCCGACAGCGCCCGCGCCTCGATGCGAAAGGCCCGGCCGGTCGCCTGGGCGCGGCAGTTCAGGCCGGACGGACCGGGCCGCAGCAGCACCGAGGCGTTGAACAGCCCCTCGTCGCCCACCAGCCCCACCTCCAGCGGCTCGCCCTGCTCCAGCGGCAGCTGCAGCGAGACGAAACCTTCCACCGGGAACCAGGCGTGGTGCATTTCCTCGCCCTCGGCCAGGACCACGGTGTGGGGCTTGAGCTCCACCAGTTCGCACTGCTGCAGCAGCTGTGCGCGGTCTTCGGCGGGCAGCGCCGCCAGCAGCCGGTTGGCCAGCGAGAGGTTGGAGACAGGCGCCATGCGAGGTCCATCAAGCGTTCAGCCGCATTGCAACGCAGTGCGCCGCCGCACCCAAGCCGGCAAGTGCAAGCAGGTGTAGCGCTGCCATCGCTCATCCGCAGGCTTTGGGGCGTGCCCTGGCGGTGCCCAGGAGGTAATAAATGGTGAGCCACGCGTTGCCCGCGCTTACATCTTTGACCGCCTGCTCACAGCTTGAAGGGGGCCGGGCAGCCGCGCTGGGACGCGGGCCGGGGGAATTCATCCGTCCAGGCGCTGGCACATCCGCAGGCTGGGCCATTGCAGGAGAAGAAGCCATGGTTGACCCGTGTTTGGCCTACCGCATGTGGGAGTTGTCCGACACATCGGTGCCCCGGCGCACACAGCCGTGCAGGCTCGGCCGCCCGGGCCACAGTAGCGTCCTTTCCATCCACAGCGCATGGCGGCAAGCAGGCCGTCGCCGGCCCCAGCGGGTCGGCTGCGTGCGCACCAACCTTCCTGCCATGACGACACAACGCATCACGCCGCCGCGCACCTGGGGCGCGGCCACCACCGCCCTGGCCCTCTTGCTGGGCAGTGCCTTCGCCACGGACACCCGAGCCCAGGCCACGCCCGCCCCCGCCGCCCGCCCGGCCGCCAAGGGCGCAGCCGCCGAGCCCGTGACGCTCAACTTCAACAACGCCGACATCGAGGCCGTGGCCCGCACGCTGGGCACGCTCACCGGCCGCAACGTGGTGGTAGATCCGCGGGTCAAAGGCACCCTGAGCCTGAACACCGACAAGCCCGTGCCACCGCAGGTGGCCTTTGCGCAGTTCACGGCGCAACTGCGGCTGCAGGGCCTGGCGCTGGTGCAGGGCGACGGGCTCTACAAGGTTGTGCCCGAGGCCGACGCGAAGTTCCAGACCGGACCAGTCTCGGCCGGCGGCGTGGCCGGCGGCAGCAACCAGATCGTCACGCAGATCTTTCGCCTGAGCCACGAGACGGCCAACAACCTGGTGCCGGTGCTGCGCCCGCTCATCAGCGCCAACAACAGCCTGAACGTGAACCCCGCCACCAACTCGCTGGTGATCACCGACTACGCCGACAACCTGCGCCGCATCGCGCGCATCGTCTCGGCGCTGGACGTGGCCAACGCCAGCGATGTGGAGGTCATCCCGTTGCGCCACGCGCTGGCGGCCGACCTCGCGCCCCTGGTCTCGCGCCTGCTGGAGTCGGGCGCGGGCGGCGCACCCACCGCGCAGGGCGGCGGGCAGATCAGCGCCGGCGAAGGCTTTCGCACCACGCTGATTGCCGAGCCCCGGGGCAACGCGCTCATCCTGCGCGCGGCCAACCCGGCGCGC
>CAYVGD010000167.1:0-6456 GCA_964450095.1 uncultured Polaromonas sp. | reverse complement strand
CTGGCCGCGCTGGTGCTGTTTGCCGACTACACGCACCGCCTGGAAGGCTACGGCCGGGCGCTGGCCTTCGACCTGAGCGACCCGCTGGTGATCGTCGGCCTGGTGATCGGGGGGCTGGTGCCCTACCTCTTCGGCGCCATGGCCATGGAGGCCGTGGGGCGGGCCGCCGGCGCCGTGGTGGTGGAAGTCCGCCGCCAGTTCCGCGAAATCCCGGGCATCATGGAAGGGCGCGCCACACCCGAGTACGGGCGCGCGGTGGACATGCTCACCAGCGCCGCGATCCGCGAGATGATGCTGCCCTCGCTGTTGCCCGTGGTCGTGCCGCTGGCCGTCGGCCTGGTGCTGGGGCCCAAGGCGCTGGGCGGCCTGCTCATGGGCACCATCGTCACGGGCCTTTTCGTGGCCATTTCCATGTGCACCGGCGGCGGCGCCTGGGACAACGCCAAGAAATACATCGAGGACGGTCACCACGGCGGCAAGGGCTCGGACGCGCACAAGGCCGCTGTCACCGGCGACACCGTGGGCGACCCCTACAAAGACACGGCTGGCCCGGCCGTGAACCCGCTGATCAAGATCATCAACATCGTGGCGCTCCTGATCGTGCCGCTGGTGATGAAGGTGCACGGCTGAAGGCCGGCGCCGGCCGGGGCCAACTGTGCAGCCTGCCGGGGAATTGGGGCGCCGGCCCGCAGGCCGGCTGCCAAGCGCCAACAATCGCGGCATGCTCCCCACTTCCGAAGAACTCCACGCGCTGGGCATACCGCCGCGGCTGCGCAACTTTCCCCCCACCCGCCAGGAGGCCCTGGCGCGCGCCGGGCAGCTGGCGCCCGGCGCGTATGCGCGCACGCGCAACCAACTCGACGGCGCGGTCAGCGGCCTGTCGCCCTATCTCACGCACGGGCTGCTCAGCCTGTCCGAGGCAGCCAGCGCCGTGGCCGAGCGCCACCGGCTTTCGCCCGAAGACAAGCTGGTGGCCGAATTCGGCTGGCGCGAGTTCTTCCAGCACGCCTGGGCGCACGCGGGCGACGGCATCCTCAAGGACATGCGCCCCACCCTGCCCTGGACGGGCCGCTATGCCAGGCAGGTGCCGGCCGACGTGCGCGAAGGCCGCACCGGCGTGCCTGCGATCGACGGCTCGGTGCGCGTGCTCTATGCCACCGGCTACCTGCACAACCACGCGCGCATGTGGCTGGCCAGCTACCTGGTCCATCTGCGCAAGGTGCACTGGCGCGCCGGCGCCGACTGGCTCTGGGGCCACCTGCTCGACGGCGACCTGGCCAGCAACCACCTGAGCTGGCAGTGGGTGGCGGGCAGCTTCTCGTCCAAGCCCTATCTCTTCAATGCCGAGAACGTGGCCAAGTTCGCCCCCGCCGCTGCCCGCGCCGCCTGGGACAGCCGCGGCACCGTGATCGACGACAGCTACGAGGCCCTGGACAGGCACGCCCGCCACTCCCCCGACCTGGGCGCCGAGCCCGGCCAGTGGCCTGCGGTCGCGGAACCTGCCCTGTGCGCCCTGCCGCCAGAGGCCGCCTTGCAAGGCCTCACGCTGCTGCGCGAAGGCTCGGCTTCGGCCTGGCAGGACCGGCCTCTCGAGCTGGTGCACCCCTGGACCCTGGGTCCGCGGGGTCCCGCCTCCGGCGCCTTCCGCCTGGGTGTGCTGCACCTGCCCGCGCACCGGGACTGGCCCTGGAGCGAGCGGCGCTGGCACTTCGTGCTGCAGGCCATGGCCGCTTGCTGCGACGCCATCTGGCTGGGCGATGCCCGTCGCATTCCGATGGCCGATGCAGCCGGCCGCCCCATGGGCCAGGCCTGCGCCTTCCCCGGCTACCGCGAGGCCTGGTCTGCCCTGGGCGTGGCCACGCATCCGGCACCCCGCCTCTTCGAATGGCCCGGCATGCCCTCACGCTCCTTCAGCGCCTTCTGGTCGCGCGCATCGGCCCGGCCCTGGCGCCTGGCCGCTGAAGCACAATCGAGCCATGGCTGAACGCGTCATTCCCCTGGCTGTCGAGCGCCCCGCCGCCCGGCCCGTGGCCCTGCCCGAACATCTGCAGCCGGCCACCGGCCGCATCGACGATGCGCTGGGCCGGCCCTTGCGCGACCTGCGCATCAGCGTCACCGACCGCTGCAACTTCCGCTGCAGCTACTGCATGCCGCGCGAAGTGTTCGGCAAGGACTACGCCTTCCTGCCGCAGAGTTCCCTGCTGAGCTTCGAGGAGATCACCCGCCTGGCGCGGCTGTTCGTGGCGCACGGCGTGGAAAAAATACGCCTGACCGGCGGCGAGCCGCTGCTGCGCAAGAACATCGAAGTGCTGATCGCCATGCTGGCCGAGCTGCGCACACCCCAGGGCCGGCCGCTGGACATCACGCTCACCACCAACGGCTCGCTCCTGGCTCGCAAGGCGCAGGCGCTCAAGGACGCGGGCCTGCAGCGCGTGACCGTGAGCCTGGACGGTCTGGACGATGCCGTGTTCCGCCGCATGAACGACGTCGACTTCCCGGTGGCCGAGGTGCTGGACGGCATCGCCGCGGCCCAGCGCGTGGGGCTCGCACCCCTGAAGGTCAACATGGTGGTCAAGCGCGGCACCAACGAGCACGAGATCCTGGCCATGGCGCGCCACTTCAGGCACACGGGCGTGGTGCTGCGCTTCATCGAATACATGGACGTGGGCGCCACCAACGGCTGGCGCATGGACGAAGTGCTGCCCTCGGCCGAGGTGCTGTCGCGCATCCACGAGTCGTTTCCGCTGCAGCCGCTGGAGCCGGCCCAGCCCGGCGAGACCGCCGAGCGCTGGCGCTACGCCGATGGCGGCGGCGAGGTCGGCTTCATCAGCAGCGTGACGCAGGCGTTCTGCGGCAGCTGCAACCGGGCGCGCCTGTCCACCGAGGGCAAGCTCTTCCTGTGCCTTTTCGCCAGCCAGGGGCACGACCTGCGCACCCTGCTGCGCGGCGGCTTTTCCGACGAACAGATCTCCGGGGCGATCGCCGGCATCTGGCAGGGCCGCAGCGACCGCTACTCCGAGCTGCGCGCGCAGCTTCCCACCGGCGCTCCAGGCGCGCAGCGGCGCGTGGAGATGAGCTACATCGGCGGCTGAACATGCGGGCCGAAGACGTCACCGGCCTGGTCCTGGCAGGCGGAAGGGGCCAGCGCATGGGCGGCGTGGACAAGGGCCTGCAGCTGCTGGCGGGCCGACCCCTGGCGCTGCATGCGCTGGAGCGCCTGGCGCCCCAGGTGGGCCGGCTGCAGGTCAATGCGAACCGGCACATCGCCAGCTACCAGGCGCTCGGCGCAGAGGTGATCGCGGACGCCGATCCCTCGGCCTTCGACGGGCCGCTGGCAGGCTTCCTGGTGGGCCTGAAACACTGCGCCACCGACTGGCTGTGCACCGTTCCCTGCGACACGCCCCTGTTCCCCACCGACCTGGTGCACCGGCTGGCGCGGGCGGCCGAAGAGGCCGGTGCCGACGTCGCCCTGCCCTGCGCCAGCGAGGAAGGCGGTCGGTGGCGCGCCCAGCCGGTGTTCTGCCTGATGCGCGCCAGCCTCGCACCGCACCTGGCGGCATTCATGCAGGCGGGCGGCCGCAAGATCGATGCGTGGACCGCCCAGCATCCCCACGTGCTCGTCCGCTTCGACCAGCCGGGGGACGATCCCTGCGCCTTCTTCAATGCCAACACCCTGGCCGAGCTTCAGTCGCTCGAGCCCCAGGTGACTGCCCGCCACATGCCATGAAAGACAAGACGCTGACCGAGATCGCCGCCGAGCTCCAGGGCCACGATCCGCTGGCGTTGAAAGTAGAGGACGTCTGCGAATTCCTTCGTGCGCTGGTGCCTATCCTGGAAGAAACGCAGGAACTGGCGCTGCCCGATTGCCTGGACCGCGTGCTGGCGCAGGACCTGATGTCACCGATCGACGTGCCGGCGCACGACAACTCGGCCATGGACGGCTACGCTTTTTCCGGCGAGGCGCTCGATGCGGGCGAGCGCGTGCTCACCCTGCGCGTGCTCGGCACCGCCCTGGCCGGCCGCCCCTGGCACGGGCCGGTGGGGCCGGGCGAATGCGTGAAGATCATGACCGGCGCAGTCATGCCGGCCGGCACCGACACCGTGGTGCCCCAGGAAATGACGCAGCCCGGTGAAGGCGACGCGGTGCAGGTGCCGGCAGGCCTGCTGAGGCCGGGCGACAACCGGCGCCTGCGGGGCGAAGACCTGGCCGCCGGCAGCAGCGCGCTGCGCCGCGGGCAGCGGCTCTCGCCGGCCCGGCTGGGCCTGGCTGCCTCGCTGGGCGTGGAGCGGCTGCGCTGCCTGCGGCCTCTGAAGGTGGCCTTCTTCTCCACCGGCGACGAAATACTCACGCTGGGCCAGGCGCCGCGCGAGGGCGCCGTGTACGACAGCAACCGCTACACGCTGCTGGGCCTGCTGAGGCGGCTGGGCTGCGAACCGCTGGACCTGGGCGTGGTGCCCGATGAGCCCGCGCTGCTGGAAGCCGCCTATGGCCGCGCGGCCAGCCAGGCCGACGCCATCATCAGCTCCGGCGGCGTGAGCGTGGGCGAAGCCGACTTCACCCGGGCCATGATGAAGCGCCTGGGCGATGTGGCCTTCTGGCGCGTGGCCATGCGCCCCGGAAGGCCCATGGCTGCGGGCCGCATCCAGGACCCGGCCTCGGGGCGGCAGGCCATCTTCTTCGGGCTGCCGGGCAACCCGGTGGCGGTGATGGTGACGTTCCTGGCCTTCGTGCGCCCGGCGCTGCTGCAGATGATGGGCTGCACCGACGCGCCTGCGCCGCTGCTGCGTGCGCGCTGCGCCACCGCCATCAAGAAAAAGCCCGGCCGCACCGAGTACCAGCGCGCCTGGGTCGCACGCGGCCGCGACGGCGTGCCCGAGGTGCGCCTGACGGGGCACCAGGGCTCAGGCATCCTCAATTCCATGGCGCAGGCCAACGGCCTCGTGGTGATGCACCACAACCAGGGCAGCGCGATGCCCGGCGACCACGTGGACGTGATGATGTTCGACGGGGTGATCTGAGCTCGGTACAACGCTCAGGAACTGTGCTTCTGCAAAAGGCACGCGCTTCTACCCGGCAGGAACCGAGACCCAGGGCGATGGTGCGTGGGCACCACCACCGGGAAATCGCAAGAGACCTCCCGAGGTCTGGGCTCCTGAGACCGGGAGGCCGCTGACCCGACATGAGCCCAGCCCCTCGCCGATGGGACTGATCGGGCCATGGGCGCCATGGCCGACCTGTCTGGGCCCCTGAGACCGGGGAGGCCGCTGACCCGACATGAGCCCAGCCCCTCGCCGATGGGACCGATCGGGCCATGGGCGCCATGGCCGACCTGCCGCGACGCATCACCCAGGGGGTGAGGTCGTGCAGCGGCCTTACTTCGCGATCAACTCGTGCGCCGTGGCCGGGGTGGCGCGCACCTCGCGGGTGTCGGCGCCGGGGATCCTGTTGCGCGCGAACAGCAGGTACATGGTGGGCACCACGAAGATGGTGAGCACCGTGCCCAGGCTCATGCCGCCCACGATCACCCAGCCGATCTGGATGCGGCTTTCCGCGCCCGCCCCGGTGGCCAGCGCCAGCGGAATGGCGCCCAGCACCATGGCGCCCGTGGTCATGAGGATGGGGCGCAGCCGCTGGGCCGAGGCCTTGACCAGGGCGTCCACCAGGTCCATCCCCTGCTCGCGCAACTGGTTCGTGAATTCCACGATCAGGATGCCGTGCTTGGTGATCAGCCCCACCAGGGTGATGAGCCCTATCTGCGAATAAACGTTGAGCGAGCCGCCCGACCATTTCAGCGCCAGCAGAGCCCCGATCATGGACAGGGGCACCGACAGCATGATGACGAACGGGTCCACGAAGCTCTCGAACTGCGCGGCCAGCACCAGGAAGATGAACACCAGCGCCAGCACGAAGACGATGGCCAGCGCGCCCTGCGAATTGCGGAACTCACGCGAGGTGCCGTTGAGATCGGTGGTGTAGCCCGGCTTGAGCACCTTGGCCGCCGTCTGGTTCATGAAGTTGAGCGCCTCGCCCAGCGAATAGTCGGCCGCCAGGTTGGCCGTGATGGTGGCCGAGCGCCTCTGCCCGAAATGGTTGAGCTCGCGGGGGCTGACGCTTTCGCGGAACTTCACCAGCGCCGAAAGCGGCACCATGGTCTCGTTGCGGCCCCGAACGAAGATGTTTTCGATGTCCTGCGGCACATCGCGGCTGGTGGCGCGGGCCTGGATGATCACGTCGTACTGCTCGGCATCGCGCTTGTAGCGCGTGACCTGGCGCCCGCCCAGGGCTGTTTCCAGCGCGCGGGCGACCACGTCCACGTTCACGCCCGCGTCGGCAGCCTTGTCGCGGTCGACCGTGACGCGCAGCTCCGGCTTGTTCAGCCGAAGGTCCACGTCGGGCTGCACGATGCCGGGGTTCTTGCCCACCTCCTCCATGAGCTGGCGAACCACGCGGTTGAG
>CAYVGD010000166.1:0-6458 GCA_964450095.1 uncultured Polaromonas sp. | reverse complement strand
CCAGCACCATCGTGGCGATCAGCGTGACGGCGTAGGTCTCGAAAAGGTCGGCGGCCATGCCGGCGCAGTCGCCCACGTTGTCGCCCACGTTGTCTGCGATCACGGCGGGGTTGCGTGGGTCGTCCTCGGGGATGCCGGCCTCGACCTTGCCCACGAGGTCGGCGCCCACGTCGGCGCCCTTGGTGAAGATCCCGCCGCCCAGGCGGGCGAAGATGGAAATCAGCGACGCACCAAAAGCCAGGCCGATGAGCGGATGCAGCAGGTCCGCCAGGCCCTGCGCGCTGGGCGCCTGGCCGCCGGCCAGCACCAGGTAAAAGCCGGTCACGCCCAGCAGACCCAGCCCGACCACGAGCATGCCGGTGATGGCGCCACCCCGAAAGGCCACGTCCAGCGCCGGGCCCATGCCCCGCGTGGCAGCCTGGGCGGTGCGCACGTTGGCGCGCACGGATATGTTCATGCCGATGAAGCCGCAAGCACCGGACAGCACCGCGCCCAGCACGAAGCCCCCTGCCGTCAGCGCGTCAAGGAACAGCCCGATCAGCACGGCCAGCACCACGCCGACCGCGGCGATGGTGAGGTACTGCCGTCGCAGGTAGGCCGCTGCACCCGTCTGGATGGCCTGCGCGATCTGCTGCATGCGCTCGTTGCCCGTGCCTTGGGCGAGGATCCAGGAGCGGGCCCAAAAGCCGTAGGCAACGGCGATGAGCCCGCAGGCCAGGGCCAAGAAGGGCGGCAGCAGGTGGGAGGGCAAGCCGGTCATGTCGTGCTCCTGGCAGGTGTCGTGGCACGCCCGTGGCGTGAAGTGAAGGAGGCTCCCCGGACATGCTGCCGGCTGGGGCGAGGCCCGCCCCGGCGCACGCTCACCGGGCCTGCACGGACCCGCAGCGCGGTGCTGCGGGTCTGTGGACCGGCCGTTCCAATTTAGCGCCAAACCCTTAAGCGCCCCGCCCCTGTCAGGCCGGCATCAGTAAAATGCGCGTAAATCCAGCCGCCTCCAGGAAGCCGTCCTACATGAGCGATGGTCCGTCTGGGAACTCATCCGTCATTTCCTTCAAAGCAACATCAAGATGTCCTTCGAGAAAGTCACTCCGGGCAAGAACGCGCCTGAAGCGTTCAATGTGATCATCGAAATTCCCATGAACGCCGACCCGGTGAAGTACGAGGTGGACAAGGAGTCGGGCGCCATCTTCGTGGACCGCTTCATGAGCACGGCCATGCACTACCCGACCAACTACGGTTACGTGCCCCAGACCATCAGCGGCGACGGCGACCCGGTCGATGTGCTCGTGATCACCCCGTTCCCATTGATTCCTGGCGTGGTGGTGCCCTGCCGCCCCATCGGCATCCTGAAGATGGAGGACGAGGCCGGCCAGGACGGCAAGGTGCTGGCCGTCCCCACCGACAAGATCCTGCCGATCTACAGCCACTGGCAAAAGCCCGAGGACCTGAACGAGCTGCGCCTGAAAACCATCGCCCACTTCTTCGAGCACTACAAGGACCTTGAAAAAGGCAAGTGGGTCAAGGTGCTCGGCTGGGACGGTCCGGAAGCGGCCAAGAAAGAAGTCATGGACGGCATTGCCAACTTCAAGGCCAAGCAGGCCTGAAGCGCCAGCCTCTGCCCTGTTTCGTGCACGAAAAGCCGACCCTCGGGTCGGCTTTTGTCTTTTGGCACCCTGCATCGGGCGCGGCCGATCTGGCGCTCTTCAGTTTTCGGCACTGCGCCCTGCACGCGCACGGACCGTGGGGCCGATCGGTCTGCCTCAGTCCGAGCTGTCCGCCATCTCCTCGCAGTGGCGTGCGCAGTCGCGGCAGACCTCGGCGCAGTCCTCCATGCCTTCGAGTTCATCGCAACTTTCGGCGCAGGCCAGGCACACCTGCGCGCAGAGCGCGCACGCGTCCTCGGCGAACTCCGAGCCTGACAACTGCAGGCGGGCTGACAGCTGGCAGACTTCTGCGCAGTCCAGCATCAGCCGGAGGTGCGCGGGTGCCGCGTGCTCGCCCCCCACCTCCAGGCAGTGGGTCATGGCGGTGTTCAGGCAGAACTGCGCGCAGCGGGTGCAGGCGTCCACGCAGTCCAGGTCGTCACCCAGCGTGTCCTCGTCGTCTTCGCGTTCGTCCTCGAATGCCTCGTCCTTCATCGCGCAAGCCTCCTCGTGCGGTTCCGCTCGGTGCGGCGGAAGTGCCGGCGAGGTTAGGGCTGCCCGCCGGCTACTACCTGTAGGCGGGCTGCCCGGCCGGCTGTGCGCTGGGAGGGGCGGGGCTGCGGCCAGCGCGACTCAGCCGTCCCGGCGAAAGGGCGTGCGCTCGGCCAGGTGCTCCATGTACTGGCCCACACCCTGCGCCTCGCGGTCCAGGAAGCGTTCGACGGCATCGGCAAAGGCCGGGTGGGCCAGCCAGTGGGCACTGGTGGTGCGCACGGGCATGAGCGCGCGGGCCATCTTGTGCTCGCCCTGGGCGCCGCCTTCGAAGCGGCCGTAGCCCTGGGCGATGCACCAGGCCAGGGGCTGGTAGTAGCAGGCCTCGAAGTGCAGGCAGTCCACGCGTTCGAGCGCGCCCCAGTAGCGCCCGTAGGCCACGCCCGGCGCTTGACCGCCCTTGGGTGGGCGCAGGCCGATCAGGCTGCTGGCGATCGGCTGGCCCCCGCGCTCTGCGGTGAACATCAGCCAGTGCTCGGGCAACTGCGCGGCCACCTGCTGGAAAAATGCCGGGGTCAGGTAGGGCGCATTGCCATGCTCGAGGTAGGTGCGTTCGTAGCAGCGGTAGAAGAAGGCCCAATCGGCTGCGCTGATGTCTGCGCCCTGCGCCCAGCGAAACTGCACGCCCGCCTCGGCGACCTTGCGTCTTTCCTGGCGGATTTTCTTGCGCTTTTCCTGGCTCAGCGAGCCCAGGAAGTCGTCGAAATCGACAAAGGGCGCAGGTCCTGCATCCGGCGTCTGGTCGGCCTGCGGTGCGGGCGCCGCACGCCGGTTGTGCCAGTGAAACTGCACCGTGTGCCTGAGCATCAGGGCGTTTTCCTGGCAGGCTGCGATGTCTTCATCTGAGAGGAACAGCAGGTGCAGCGAGGAAAGCCCTTGGCTTGCACACCATTCGAGCAGGCCCTTGACCAAGGCCCTGCGGGCTTGCGCGTCGCATGCCAGCAGCCTGGGGCCGGGCACGGGCGTGAAGGGAGGTGCCACCAGGGCCTTGGGGTAGTAGGCCAGGCCGTGCTGCTGGTAGGCGTTGGCCCAGGCCCAGTCGAACACGTATTCGCCGTAGGAGTGCGCCTTGAGGTAGAGCGCGCAGGCGGCGGCCAGGCGCGTGCCCTCCCACAGCGTGATCCATTGAGGCGTCCAGCCTGTGCGCGACGTGGCGCTGCCGCTGTCGTGCATGGCGGCCAGGTACTCATGGCGCATGAAGGGCTGCGGCGTGGCCCCATCCGCGCAAAGCAGCGCATTCCACTCGGTGGCATGGACCTGCGAGGGCGACGAAATGACCCGGGTGACATAATCTTTTTGAAGCATTCGCTCTCCTGCAGCCGCACGTGCCGTCTGCATGTTCCTCCAGGCTCAGACCCTGCCCATGACGCTCAAGATCTGTATCGCCCAGCTGAACTATTGTGTCGGCGACATGCAGGGCAATGCCCGCAAAATCATCGACGCCGCCCGCACAGCCTACGAGGCCGGGGCCCGCCTGGTGCTCACGCCCGAGTTGGCCATCTGCGGCTATGCCGCCGAAGACCTGTTCCTGCGGCCCGCCTTCATCCAAGCCTGCGATGATGCCGTGGACCTGGTGGCCCGCGAGCTCCAGGGGTTGAAGGGGCTGCACGTGGTGGTGGGCAGCCCGGCGCCTGCCCCGGGTGCGGACGGGCAGGCGAGGAGCCGCAGCGTGGCCGTGCCTCGCCTGGTCAATGCCGCCCACGTCCTCAGCGAAGGCCAGCGCCTGCACAGCTACGCCAAGCGGGAGCTGCCCAACTACCAGGTGTTTGACGAGCGGCGCTATTTCGTGCCGGGCGATGGCCCCTGCGTGTTCCGCCTGGGCGAAGGCGACTCCGCCGTTTCGGTGGGCCTGCTGATCTGCGAGGACGCCTGGTTCGAGCAGCCGGCCCAAATGGCGCGCGCGGCCGGTGCCGAACTGCTGGCAGTGATCAACGCATCGCCGTTCCATGCCGGCAAGGCCCACGAGCGGGAGCTGACGATGGCCACGCGTGCCATGGCCCAGGGCGTGCCGCTGGTGTTTGCGCACATGGTGGGCGGCCAGGACGAGGTGGTGTTCGAGGGCTCGTCCTTTGCCGTTCAGGCTTCGGGCCAACTGGCCGGTCGTGCCCCGAGCTTCGAAGAGGCGCTTTTTCCCGTGGAGGTGCTCCGCCGCAGCGGCGGCCTGGAACTGCAGGCCGCGATGAGCCCGCTGCGCAGCCAGGAGGCCGACCTCTGGGATGCGCTGGTGCTGGGCGTGCGCGACTACCTGGGCAAGAACGGTTTTCCGGGCGCGCTGCTGGGCCTGTCCGGCGGCATCGATTCGGCGCTGGTGCTGGCCATCGCGGTGGATGCGCTCGGGCCCGAGAAGGTCAGGGCGGTGATGATGCCCTCGCCGTACACGGCCGGCATTTCCCTGGAGGACGCGCGTGACATGGCCCGGCGCATGGGTGTGCGCTACGACGAGTATTCGATCGTGCCGCAGTTCGAGGCGTTCCTGGCCACGCTGGCGGACGAGTTCCGGGGCAAGCCGCTCGATGCCACCGAGGAGAACATCCAGGCCCGCATCCGCGGCGTGATCTTGATGGCGCTGTCCAACAAGTTCGGCTCCATCGTGCTGACCACCGGTAACAAGAGCGAGATGGCCACCGGTTACTGCACGCTCTACGGCGACATGGCCGGCGGCTTTGCCGTGATCAAGGACCTGCTCAAGACCACGGTGTTCAAGCTCGCGCGCTGGCGCAACGAGAACGACCCCTACGGCCGGGGCGCGAGCCCGATCCCCGAGCGCATCATCACGCGCCCGCCCTCGGCGGAACTGCGCCCCGACCAGACCGACCAGGACAGCCTGCCGCCCTACGAGGTGCTCGATGCCATCCTGGAGCGTTACATGGAAAACGACCAGGGTATCGAGGACATCATCGCCGAGGGCTTCGACCGGCAGGTGGTGGAGCAGGTGACCCGGCTGATCAAGATCAATGAGTACAAGCGCAGGCAGGCGCCCATTGGCATCCGGGTGAGCCACCGCAGCTTCGGCAAGGACTGGCGTTACCCGATCACCAGCCGGTTCCGCGCCTGAAGCGCCGGGCGCGGCGGCGCGCTCGGCAATGGGCCACAATGTCAGCTGAAAGTTTGGGAGACCACCAATGAAACAAATCACCGCCATCGTCAAACCCTTCAAGCTCGAGGAAGTGCGCGAGGCCCTGGCCGAATGCGGCGTCACCGGCTTGACCGTGACCGAGGTCAAGGGCTTTGGCCGCCAAAAAGGCCACACCGAGCTCTACCGAGGCGCGGAGTACGTGGTGGATTTCCTGCCCAAGGTGAAGGTGGAGGTGGTGGTCAAGACCGAGGACGTGGATCGCTGCGTGGACGCGATCATCAAGGCCGCACGCACCGGCAAGATCGGTGACGGCAAGATCTTCGTCACCCCGGTCGAGCGCGTGGTGCGCATCCGCACCGGCGAAGAGGACGACTCGGCCATCTGAGCGCCTGCCGCCCCCGGGCCGCAGGACGGGCAGTCGTCAGATCTGTTCGAGTCGGCTCGCTGTGCTCAGGCCCGCGGACTGCACCAGCATTGCCAGCAGCTCCGCGGGGTTCTCGCCCACGGCGATCAGCTCGTTCTGCCAGCCGCCCATGAAGCCTTGTCCTGTACAGTGGGCCAGGAAGGCCAGCATCTGGTCGTAGTAGCCACCCTGGTTCAGCAAGCCCACCGGCTTGTCGTGATAACCCAGCTGCCGCCAGGTCCACACCTCGAAGAATTCCTCCAGCGTCCCGATGCCGCCAGGCAGAGCGAGGAAAGCATCGGCCCGCTCGGCCATCATGCGCTTGCGCTCGTGCATGTTGGCCACGATGTGCAACTCGGTGCAGCCGCGGTGAGCGTATTCCTTGTCCACCAGGGCCTGCGGGATGATGCCGACCACGCTGCCACCGGCTTCCAGCGCCGCGTCGGCCATGACACCCATGAGGCCGTTGTGCCCGCCGCCATAGACCAGCTGTCCCCCGTGGCGTGCGATCCACTGGCCCACGGCGCGTGCCGCATCGGTGTGCTGCGGATCGGTGCCAGGCCGGGAGCCGCAATACACGCAGACTGAAAAAGCCGCGCTCATGGCGCCGACCCTTCACACTGCCCCGCCTGCAGGCGGACGGGCCAGTGCGGCAGATGGCTTCTTGCAGGCGCCTGGTCCGCCGCGCGTGCTGGTCGATGCGAGCAGGTGTTCGCCCGGGCAGGCGCACCGGCGCGGTGCCGCGGGGTGCCGCGAGAGGAGGAAAGGATGGGTGACATGCTTG
>CAYVGD010000165.1:0-6465 GCA_964450095.1 uncultured Polaromonas sp. | reverse complement strand
CTGCAGGTCATCGAGGAGCTGCCTGCCGACCTGGTGGCCAATGCCATGGCCGTGCAGGAGGCCAGCCGCGACTACCAGGAGCGCTCGCTCGCCCGAGACGGCCTCAAGCGCATGTACGTGGGCACCCTCACCCTGGCGCTGTTTCTGGCGGTGTTCGGGGCCGTGCTGCTCGCCGTTGTTCTGGGCACCCAGCTGGCCCGGCCGCTGCTGGTGCTGGCCGAGGGCGTGCGCCAGGTGGCGCGCGGAGATCTTCGGCCCAAGACCGCGCTGCAGACCCGGGACGAGTTGGGCGGGCTGACCCGTTCCTTTGCCGAGATGACGCGCCAGCTCTCCGAGGCCCGCACTGCGGTGCAGGCCAGCATGAGCCAGGTGGACGCGGCCCGCGGCAGCCTGCAGACCATCCTGGACAACCTCACCGCCGGCGTGCTGGTGCTGGACGGGCAGGGCCGCATCCTTTCCTGCAACCCCGGTGCCACCCGCATCCTGCGTGCGCCGCTGGCCGCCCACGTGGGCCGGCCGCTGGCGGAAGTGCCGGGCCTGCAGGCCCTGGGCAAGGGTGTGCAGGCGCAGTACCGGGCCTTCCTGCAGGAGCAGGGCGCGCACGGCCTGGAGCACTGGCAGCAGTCCTTCGAGCTGCCGTCCGCGGGCGGCGCCTTTGACGACCGCATCACCCTGATCGCGCGCGGGGCGGCCATGCCGGGCTCCGGCGAGTGGCTGCTGGTGTTCGACGATGTCTCCGACGTGGTCTCGGCCCAGCGCGTGGAGGCCTGGGGCGAGGTGGCCCGCCGGCTGGCGCATGAGATCAAGAACCCGCTCACGCCGATCCAGCTGTCGGCCGAGCGCCTGGAGAAAAAGCTCGCCGCCAAGCTCGAGGCACCGGAGCAGCAGGTGCTGGCCAAGTCGGTGCGCACCATCGTCGACCAGGTCGATGCGATGAAGCGCCTCGTCAATGAATTCCGCGACTACGCCCGCCTGCCCGCGGCCGAACTCAAGCCGGTGGACCTCAACGCCCTGGTGGCCGAGGTGATGCAGCTCTACCCCGCCGACGCCGCCGGCGTGCCCATCCGGCTGGAGCTGGGGCAGGACGTGCCGGCCATCCTGGGCGATGCGCAGCAGCTGCGGCAGGTGATCCACAACCTCCTTCAGAACGCCCAGGACGCCCACGATGGGCGCCCCGCAGACAGCCCGTTGCCGCCGCTGGTGCTGCTGCGCACCGAGCACGCCAGCGCCAGCCAGCGCGTGCGCCTGCTGGTGCGCGATCACGGCAGCGGTTTTCCCGAGCACATTCTCAAACGCGCGTTCGAGCCTTACGTGACCACCAAGGCCAAGGGCACGGGCCTGGGCCTGGCGGTCGTGCGCAAGATCGTCGAGGAGCACCATGCGCGCATCGACATCAACAACCGCATTCAGGACGGCCTGCCGTGCGGCGCGCAAGTCTCGTTATCATTCCCGGTGGCGCCGATGGGCTGAAAAGCCCGCGCCACGCGCCTTTCCGGGGCATTTCAGCATCCACTGCACACAGCGAGCGGAATCGGTTTTCATGGCAAACATTCTCGTGGTCGATGACGAACTGGGCATACGCGATCTGCTGTCGGAGATCCTGAACGACGAGGGCCACCAGGTCGACCTCGCCGAAAACGCCGCCCAGGCACGGGCCGCGCGCCAGCGACAGCGCCCCGACCTTGTGCTGCTGGACATCTGGATGCCCGACACCGATGGCGTGACGCTGCTCAAGGAGTGGTCAGCCGCAGGTCTCCTGAACATGCCGGTCGTCATGATGAGCGGCCACGCCACCATCGACACCGCGGTGGAGGCCACCAAGATCGGCGCGATGTCCTTTCTCGAAAAACCGATCACGATGCAGAAGCTGCTGCAGGCAGTGGAGCAGGGCCTCACGCGCCATGCACCCCGCAAGCCCGCAGCGCCGCTGCTCGGTGGGGTCAACCTGGCCAGCAGCCACGTGGTGGCGGCTGCGGTGGTGACCGCCGAGGTTCTGGAGGAGGCACCCGGCCCCCAGCCGGTGCAAAGCTTCGCCCTGGAAAAGCCCCTGCGCGACGCGCGTGACGAGTTCGAAAAAGCCTACTTCGAGTTTCACCTCGCCCGAGAAGGCGGCTCGATGACCCGCGTGGCGGAAAAGACGGGCCTGGAGCGCACCCACCTCTACCGCAAACTCAAGCAGCTGGGCGTGGACCTCAGCCGGGGGCGCCGCAGCGCCTGAGCCACAGGCCCGCGGGGCAGCGAAGGCGCCGCTCTCATCTGCTATAATTTTCCCTCTTGGCCCGGTAGCTCAGTCGGTAGAGCAGAGGATTGAAAATCCTTGTGTCGGTGGTTCGATTCCGCCCCAGGCCACCAGATCAAACGCCCAGCCCCGCGCTGGGCGTTTTCGTTTCTGCCCCACCAGTTGCCGCCCGCCATAGCCGCTTCACGGCCCGGGAGGATGCGCTTGCACGTGCTCCACGAAACGCCGCGCGGCCAGGGACAGCCGGCGGTCTGCCCGCCAGACCAGGAGCCACTGGCGCTCGATCGGAAAACCAGCCACCGGCAGCACCGCCACACCATCGCGCGAAGGGTCCTCGGAGACCGCCTGCCTCGACACCACCGCCAGGCCCAGGCCCGCGGCCACTGCGTGCTTGATGGCCTCATTGCTGCCCAGCGTGGCCCGCACCAGCGGCCGCAGGTTGTGCGTGCGCAGGAAGGCTTCGGTGGCCAGGCGCGTGCCCGAGCCGGTCTCGCGCATCAGCATCGGCTGGCCGTCGAGCCTGCGCCGCGGTATGCGCGATTCCAGCCTGGCCCAGGGGTGGTCCAGGGGGCCGATGAGCACCAGCGGGTTGCGCATCACGGGCACGCTCTGTAGCGGCGGCTGTTCAGGCGGCATCATCATCACCGCCAGTTCCGTGGCGTCCTGCTGTAGGCGCTGCACCACGGCGCCTCGGTTGTCCACGGCCAGTTCGATCTCGATGCCCGGGTGGCTGTCGGTGTAGCGGCGCAGCCAGTGCGCGATGAAGTATTCGGTGGTGGTCACGCCCGCGATGCGCAGCAGGCCCCGCTCCAGGCCGTGGAGTTCCTGCATGTCTTCCTCAAAGCGCTGCCAGCGGGCGAACATGTCCAGCGCCGTGGCCTGCAGCAGGCGGGCTGCATCGGTGGCCCGGATGCCGCGCCCGGCAGGCTCGAGCAGGTCCACGTCCAGCGCCGATTGCAGCTCATGGATCTGCGCCGACACCGTGGGCTGCGTCAGGTGCAGTTCGGCGGCAGCCCGCGTCACGGAGCCCAGACGCACCACCGCCTCCAGGGTGCGCAACTGGTGGAAGGTGACGCGCGGCGGTCGGATTTTATTCATCGCATTTCGTCCATGAAAAGGATCAGGAAACATGATTTGAATGCAATGGCGCGCTTGGTCACACTGCGCGGGCCAGCCACCCCCACGAGAGCCAAGGACATGAGCGAACCCACCCCCATCACCGTCGCGCGCGGCGACGGCATCGGACCCGAGATCATGGATGCCACGCTGCGCGTGCTGAAGGCCGCGGGCGCGGCGATCGCGCCCGAGTTCATCGAGATCGGCGAGCGCCAGTACCTGGCCGGCCACAGCTCGGGCATTCCGCCCGAGGCCTGGGCCAGCCTGCGGCGCACCCGCGTGTTCCTGAAGGCGCCGATCACCACGCCCCAGGGCGGGGGCTTCAAGAGCCTGAACGTGACCGTGCGCAAGACCCTGGGCCTGTACGCCAACGTGCGCCCCTGCGTGAGCTATGCGCCCTTCGTGAAGACGCAGCATCCCAAAATGAACCTGGTGATCGTGCGCGAGAACGAGGAGGACCTTTACGCCGGCATCGAGCATCGCCAGAGCGACGAGGTGTTCCAGTGCCTCAAGCTGATCACGCGGCCGGGCTGCGAGAAGATCGTGCGCTACGCCTTCGACTATGCCCGCCGCCACGGCCGCCGCAAGGTCACCTGCATGACCAAGGACAACATCATGAAGATGACCGATGGTCTCTTTCACAAGGTGTTCGACGAGGTCGCGCGCAGCTACCCCGAGATCGAGACCGAGCACATGATCATCGACATCGGCGCTGCCCGCCTGGCCACGCGGCCGGAGCGGTTTGACGTGATCGTCACGCCCAACCTTTATGGCGACATCCTGTCGGACATCGCGGCCGAGGTGACCGGGTCGGTGGGGCTGGCGCCCAGCGCCAACATCGGTGAGCACGTGGCCATGTTCGAGGCGATCCATGGCAGCGCCCCTGACATCGCAGGCCAGGGCATCGCCAACCCCTCGGGCCTGCTGCTGGCGGCCGTGCTGATGCTGGTGCACATCGGCCAGCCCCGGGTGGCCGAGGCCATCCACAACGCCTGGCTCAAGGCCATCGAGGACGGCGTGCACACGGCCGAGTTGCACGGCAGCCTCAGCATCGGCCGGCCTTTCGGCAGCATGGACTTTGCCGACGCGGTGATCGACCGCCTGGGCCAGCGCCCCGAAAAGCTCGCGGCCGTGAGCTACGCCGACGCGCCTGCCGCGCCCGCCCAGGCCGCGCCCGAGGCCAGCCCCTACACCCGCCTCCAGCCAGCGCGCAAGGAAATGGTGGGCGTGGACGTGTTCGTGCACGCTGCGGGCATCAGCGCCGACTTCCTGGCCGGCCAGCTCAGCGCGTTGGTCACGCCCGCGTTCGAGCTGCAGATGATCACCAACCGCGGCGTCAAGGTCTGGCCCGGCGGCTTTCCCGAAACCTTCTGCACCGACCACTGGCGGTGCCGTTTCGTGGGCCCGGCCGAGGCCCGGGTCAGCCATGCCGACATCATCGGCCTGCTGCAGGCGGTGGCCGCGCGGGGCGTGGATGTGATCAAGACGGAGAACCTGTGCACCTTCGACGGTGAGCGCGGCTACGCACTGGGCCAGGGCCAGTGAGCCCGGCGTGCGCCCGGCCGGCCTCCTGTGCCTCCGGCCCGGCTGCGCGGGCGCTTGGCGCCCCACAGGGCACTTGCACTGCCCTGCGCCTGGCTGTGCCACGCCGACGGGGCCATTCCTCTGCTACAATCTACGTCTTTCAAGCACTGAAGGCTTCGCTTTCAGTACTTTGCGGGAATAGCTCAGTTGGTAGAGCGCAACCTTGCCAAGGTTGAGGTCGACGGTTCGAGACCGTTTTCCCGCTCCAGATTCGCGACCACACGCTCCCCGTGTCTCGCACATGAAAACGCCCGGTGTCACAGCCGGGCGTTTTTGTTTTTCCGTTGCATGAGGCCTAGAAGAAGGTTCCTGCCAGCGTGAGCACCTCACCCCCCGTGCCGAGCTTGAACCGGGAGATGCCCGGCAATTCGTGCGTGTTCACGCCGCCCAGGTCCAGGTGCGTGATGCCCCGTTCAACCAGCGGCGCCAGGGCCCGCCACAGCAGGAGGTTGTGCAGGTTGAGCTGGCGGCCGTCATCGCTGGCCCAGCCCAGGTGGTAGGTGGCCACCCGGCCATGCAGCAGGAACAACATGGCGGCAAGCGTGTCCTTGCGCCTTCGCGCCACACTCATCAGGTAGGCCTGGCTGGGCCGGTCGTGCGCCTCGATGAAGGCAGGCACCAGCGCCGTGGGAAGCCCGTGAAAGCCCCGGCGCTGGCGCTGTTCGCCTTCGCGTCGCATGAGTTCGGCCAGGGCCTGCTGGTCTGGCTGCACCTGCACGGTCACGCTTTCCGCCTCGGCCTTGACCAGGCGGTTGCGCCACTTGCCATCGAAAGACCTGCGCAAGGCGTCCTGGCCCTGCGTCAGGTCCAGCATGACGGTGGAGTAGCCGGTCATCACGCGTTGGAGCCGTCCCATCTCGCCCGCCTGCAGCTTGCCTGCCGGGCAGTCCGGCGAAAACAGGGTCACGCGCAGCGGCCGGGCCGGCATGCTGCTTTGCAGGGACCGCAGGGACTGGGCGCGCAACTCTCCGCCGGCCTGTGGCGACCAGACCGGCCCCCGCGTGCACGAAGCCAGCGCGATGTAGCCGGCCACGCGGCGGCAGATGAACTGCGCCAGCCCCAGCGCCTGGCCCGAGGCATCGAGCACGGCGGCGCGCTGCACGCCCACGCCCAGGCGGCGCATGGCCTCGCCGTAGGCCCAGTCCTGCTGCAGCGAGCCGCCCCACTGGGCGTGCAGCGCATCCCAGGTGCTGCGGGGAGTCTGGTTCCAGCTGAGCTTCATGGCGCCGGATCATACGGAGCCACGGCGCCATGCCCGACAATCCCTGCCGCCGCCGCGCCTGCTGGCACGGCACCGCGCATGAAAATTCCGCATGACATCCTCCAACAGCGACAAACGCATCCTCGGCCATGACCTGCCCAAGCCCCGGCTCACCGCTGCCGGGCTGCTGTGGTGCATGGTCTACCTGGGCCTGCCGGTGCTGCTGGTCGGCACGCTTTTGGATGTGCTGGTCCAGTGGTGGCTGGGCGGGTGCGTGGGGCTGTGGTGCATGGTCTGAGTTGCCACCCGGCCGTTGGGCGCATGC
>CAYVGD010000164.1:0-6470 GCA_964450095.1 uncultured Polaromonas sp. | reverse complement strand
CGGTGTAGGCGTCCGGGCCCATCCAGAACCAGACCATGTGCGCCACGGGCAGGTAGCTGAAGGTGAACCACAGCACCATGAACATGAGCACGGCGGAGAACTTCGCGCGCTCGGCGAAGGCGCCGACGATCAGCGCGCAGGTGATGCCTGCGAACGTGGCCTGGAAGGCCGCGAACACCACCTCGGGAATGACCACGCCCTTGCTGAAGGTGGCCGCGTTGGCGAAGCTGCCTGCGCTGTTGTCCCAGATGCCGCTGAGCAGCAACCGGTCGAAGCCGCCGAAGAAGGCGTTGCCCTCGGTGAAGGCCAGGCTGTAGCCGTAGACCACCCAGAGCACGCTGATCAGCGAGAAGGTCACCATCACCTGCATGAGCAGCGACAGCATGTTCTTGCTGCGCACCAGGCCGCCATAGAAAAGGGCCAGGCCCGGGATGACCATGAGGATCACCAGCAGCGTGGCCACCATCATCCAGGCGGTGTCACCCTTGTTGGGCACGGGAGCGGCGGCCTCGGCCGCAGGCGCTGCGGCAGCCGCCTCAGCGGGCTTGGCGTCGGGCTTGGCTTCAGCGGTGGCGGCGGGCGCCGCGCTCGTGGCAGCGGCTGCAGGGGCGGCAGGGGCCTGGGCCATCGCCGGGGCGGCGCCCAGCCACAGGCCCATGCCAAGGGCGAGAGAGGCAAGCAGTTTTTTCATGGCAGAGATCCAATCTTTCTTGCGGGGGTGTGATGCCTGGGGTCGCTTTACAGCGCTTCCTTGCCGGTCTCGCCGGTGCGGATGCGCACGACCTGCTCGAGGTCGTACACGAAGATCTTTCCGTCGCCGATCTTGCCGGTGCGGGCAGCGCCCTCGATGGACTCGATCACGCGCTCGACCAGATCACCGGCCACGGCCGCCTCGATCTTGACCTTGGGCAAAAAGTCCACGACGTATTCAGCGCCGCGGTAGAGCTCGGTGTGGCCTTTCTGACGACCGAAGCCCTTGACTTCAGTGACCGTGATGCCTTGCACACCCATGGCCGAGAGGGCTTCGCGCACCTCGTCGAGCTTGAAGGGCTTGATGATGGCAGTGACGAGTTTCATGTTCGAGGTTCCTTTTTTCTGGGCGCATGCGCTGCAGGACGGGGCACAGGCACGCCAGGGGTCTAAGCAGAGAGCGTGCCAAGTCGCCGCCCGCGCGGCCTGGGGGCGTTGATGCAAAAGATGGTTTCAAGAGTGGCCCGGCAGGGGCTGTTTGGCCGGGCTGCAGCCCAGCCGGGCTTACAGTGCCGGGTCCACCGCCGCAGGGCGCGCACCACCACGGTGCCTTTCTGCGCACCGCTTTGGCACACCCACACGCACCACCCCTGCCATGAGCCTTGCCGTCGTGCACAGCCGCGCGCTCGCGGGCCTGCAGGCCCGTCCGGTCCTGGTGGAGGTGCACCTGGCCAACGGGCTGCCGAGCTTCACGCTGGTCGGCCTGGCCGACACCGAGGTGAAGGAGGCGCGCGAACGGGTGCGCTCGGCCATCCACCACAGCGGGCTGGAATTTCCCGCGAACAAGCGCATCACGGTGAACCTGGCGCCGGCCGACCTGCCCAAGGACTCGGGCCGGTTTGACCTGCCCATGGCCCTGGGCATCCTGGCCGCCAGCGGCCAGATCGACGCGGCCAAGCTGGCCGGGCATGAATTCGCGGGCGAACTCTCGCTGGGCGGTGAATTGCGGCCGATCCGCGGGGCCCTGGCGATGGGCCTGGCGCTGCGGCAGGGCGGGCAGGAAAGCGGGCATCCGGGCGAAGCGGTCACCACGCTGGTGCTGCCGGCGGCCAGCGCCGCCGAGGCCGCCCTGGTGCCGGGCGTGCGCGTGATGCAGGCCCGGCACCTCCTGGACGTGGCGCTCTCGCTGCGGCCAGGCGACGAACCGCTGGCGCCCGACCAGGGCTGGCAGCCCGCCGCGGCATGCGCTGCCGCTGCCGGCCCCGCGCCGGCCGACCTGGCCGATGTGAAGGGGCAGGCCGCGGCCCGCCGGGCGCTGGAGATTGCCGCCGCCGGCGGACATGGCTTGCTGCTCATCGGGCCGCCCGGTTCGGGCAAGTCGATGCTGGCGCAACGCTTTGCCGGGCTGCTGCCGACCATGCAGATCCAGGAAGCGCTGGAAACTGCTGCGATCGCCTCCCTGGCCGGGCGCTTTGACGTGTCGCGCTGGGCCCAGCGGCCGACCTGCTCGCCGCACCACAGCGCCAGCGCGGTGGCCCTGGTCGGCGGCGGCTCACCGCCCCGGCCGGGCGAAATTTCCCTGGCGCATGGCGGCGTGCTCTTTCTGGACGAATTGCCCGAATTCCCGCGGTCGGCGCTGGAGGCGCTGCGCGAGCCGCTGGAGACCGGGCAGATCACCATCGCACGCGCCGCGCAGCGCGCGGAGTTTCCGGCGCGCTTTCAACTGATCGCGGCCATGAACCCCTGCCCCTGCGGCCACCTGGGCTCGGCGCTGCGGCACTGCCGCTGCACGCCCGACCAGGTGGCGCGCTACCAGGGCCGGCTGAGCGGGCCACTGCTGGACCGCATCGACCTGCAGGTGGAAGTGGGCGCGCTGGCGCCGCAGGAACTGGTGGGCGCACCCGCTGGCGAGCCGACCGCGCCCGTGCGCGAGCGGGTGGAGCAGGCCAGGGGGCGGCAGCTGGCGCGGCAGGGCGGCACCAACCAGTGGCTGGAGGGCGGGCAGATCGATGTGCATTGCCCGCTCGATGCCGCGGGCAGCCAGTTCCTTCAGCGCGCCGCCGCGCGGCTCGGCTGGTCGGGCCGCAGCATCCACCGCTGCCTGAAGGTGGCCCGCAGCATCGCCGACCTGGCGGGCAGCGAAAGCATCAGCGCCGAACACCTGGCCGAGGCGGTTCAATACCGCCGGGGGCTGCTGGGCGCTTGAAAGGTTGAGCGCTGGAGCTGAATCTGATGCTCAATGCTGAGCGCTGCGTGCTGTGTGCTGCGTGCTGCGTGCTGCGTGCTGCGTGCTGCGTGCTGCCAGCTCCAGACTGCCACGAATGCTAGATAGCCGCAGGTCGCGCCGGGCGGCTGTGCCCATGGCTGCGGGGCTCCGGCAGGCCTGCAAACGGCGCCGCGCCGCGGCTTTCCTCAGAGAGGCGGCGGCAGGGTTTTCAAGCCCAGCCAGGCCACCCCAGCCACCACGTTGTATTGCACGGTGAGGATGCTGGGCACGTAGAAGAATGCGCTGAGCTCGGGCGCGCGCATCAGGCCCTCGGCCGCCAGGCCCAAAGCAAAGAACATCAGGCCCATCACCAGCCAGCGGCGCATGTAGACCGGCAGCCAGCACGCGCAGCTCTGGTTGTGCCGCCACGCGGCGGCGCGCTCCAGCAGGTTGCCACGGCTGGCGTCCCGGAACAGCCAGGTGAAGAAAAGGTAGCGGTACAGAAGCTGGGAAAAGGTCAGGGGTGCAGGGTTCGGCTGCGCCCCCTCGGGCTGGACGGTCATGCTTGCCTCCTGGGTCGAAGCACCCGTGCGGGGCGCCTCCTGCGTCGGGGGCAAGTTAAGACCGGAGCAGGCTGCGGGGGCAGAGGAAAAATCCCACTTACCGGCAGGCGCCCGTCGCATCTGCGGCAGCCGAACGGGGCCTCCGCCAAAGCCTCAGGGGCGCTGTACACAGACGGCCGCAGGGGCGGCTTGTGTTGCGCTGGGCCAGGCGGGAAACAGCAGGGCCAGCTCCTCCGCCGAAAGTCGAGGCGCCACCTGCGGTGATGGCCGCGGCAGCCCGGTGCACACCGCAACGCGGGCGCCCGGGGCGGGCTGCCGACTCAGCTGCGCGGCCAGGGCCATCATTTGCTCGAGCGACATGGCTGCGACCCCGGGCTCAGCAGGCACCCGGGGCGACCGCGCCGGCAGGGTGCCTGCGTGCACTGCAGACGGCCTCGTCGGCTGGGTAGCCATTCAGGTGGGATGCCACTTCACGGCGGGCGCGCCAGTCGATCACGCGCGCCGGCTGGAACGCGGCCGAATCGCGCCAGCGCTGCGAAAGCTCGTGCCAGTCCTCGGCCGTGAAGCCGCCTTGAGCCGCCCGGGGGTCGAAGGGCGCTGCTTGTGCCGTGCGTTGGCGGCGCGGGCTGGCGGGCCAGCAGGCCCGCAGGACGCTGGAGAGGGAAGGCAGAGTGATGGCGGTCATGGCAACACCAAGTGCAAACAATGGTGTGCACTGTGTCTGAACTTGCCGCCGCAAACTTTTAAAGATTGCAACGCGGCCACGCCGCCGGTGCCCGGCGCAACCCTGCGCCGGGGTGGCCTCAGAGGTTGGGCGCCAGGAGCCGCTCGAGGTCAGGCCGGGCCATGCCGCGCCGCTGCGCCAGGTCCTGCAGCTGGTCTTCGCCGATGCGGCCGACGTTGAAGTACACCGCGTCGGGGTGGCTCAGGTAGAAGCCGCTGACCGAGGCGGCCGGCGTCATGGCCAGGCTCTCGGTCAGGCCCATGCCGATGTCGCCTGCCTGCAGCAGCTCGAACATCTGGCGCTTGACGCTGTGGTCGGGACAGGCCGGGTAGCCGGGTGCGGGGCGGATGCCGCGGTACTTCTCGGCGATCAGGTCTTCGTTCGAGAGCTTCTCGTCGGCCGCGTAGCCCCACAGGTCCTGCCGCACGCGCTGGTGCATGGCCTCGGCGAAGGCTTCGGCCAGGCGGTCGGCCAGGGCCTTGAGCATGATGGCCGAGTAGTCGTCGTGGTCGTCGAGGAAGTACTTTTCCTTCTTGTCCACCCCGATGCCCGCGGTCACCGCGAACAGGCCGATGTGGTCGGGGATGTGAAAGCCGTCCGCGCCTTCGGCGCCGGCCGCGCCCGCGCGGGCAGCGGCCAGTTCGGGCGGCAGCACCTTGGGCGCGATGAAGTCCGAGAGGCAGCGGTTGGGCCGCATGAGGCTCTGCCCACCGGGTCCGGTGGTGGCGGTCTTTTCGGTCTGCTGGCGCAGGCCGTGCCAGGTCATGGCCACCTTGGCGCGGGTTTCATCGGTGTAGATCTCGATGTCGTCGCCCACGCTGTTGGCCGGCCAGAAGCCGACCACCCCCTGGGCAGTGAGCCAGCGGCCTTCAATCAGGCGCTTGAGCATGCGCTGCGCATCGCCATAGACGCGCACGGCCTCGGTGCCCACCACCTCGTCCTTGAGGATTTCAGGAAAGCGCCCGGCCAGGTCCCAGGTCTGGAAGAAAGGCGTCCAGTCGATGAAGGGCGCCAGCTCCGCCAGGTCGTAGTTCTTGAAGAGACGCCGGCCGATGAACTTCGGGCAAGGGGGCGTGTAGTGCGTCCAGTCGATGGCCGTGGCGTTGGCGCGGGCCTTGGCCAGGGGCACCAGGGGCGCCTGTTTCTTGCCCGCGTGCAGCGCGCGCACCTTGTCGTAGTCGGCGTTGAGGTCGGCGATGTATTGCGCGGCCTGCTCCGAAAGCAGGCTCTGCGCCACGCCCACGCTGCGCGATGCATCGGGCACATAGACCACCGGGCCCTCGTAGTGCGGCGCGATCTTCACGGCCGTGTGCACGCGGCTGGTGGTGGCGCCGCCAATGAGCAGCGGGATCTTGCGCACGCGGAAATGCTCGTCCTTCTGCATCTCGGCGGCCACGTACTGCATTTCCTCCAGGCTGGGCGTGATCAGGCCCGACAGGCCCACGATGTCCGCACCCTCGACCTTGGCGCGCGCCAAGATCTCGTGGCAGGGCACCATCACGCCCATGTTCACCACCTCGAAGTTGTTGCACTGCAGGACCACGGTGACGATGTTCTTGCCGATGTCGTGCACGTCGCCCTTGACGGTGGCGATCACGATCTTGCCCTTGGACTTCACGTCCTGGCCGGCGGCCTCCTGCTGGCGCTTTTCCTCCTCGATGTAGGGAATCAGGTGGGCCACGGCCTGCTTCATCACGCGCGCGCTTTTCACCACCTGCGGCAGGAACATCTTGCCCTGGCCGAAGAGGTCGCCCACCACGTTCATGCCGTCCATGAGCGGGCCCTCGATCACGTGCAGCGGCCGACCACCGTCTGCCAGGAGCAGCTGGTACATCTCCTCGGTGTCGGGCACGATGTGCTCGTTGATGCCGTGCACCAGCGCATGCGCCAGGCGTTGGCGCACAGGCAGCGCCCGCCATTCGTTTTTCTTGGTGTCGTCCTTGGCGCCGCTTTTGGCCGTCTCGGCGATCTCGATGAGGCGCTCGCCGGCATCGGGCCGGCGGTTGAGCACCACGTCTTCCACGCGCTCGCGCAGCACCGGCTCCAGTTCGTCGTAGACGCCCACCATACCGGCGTTGACGATGCCCATGTCCATGCCCGCCTGGATGGCGTGGTAGAGGAACACCGTGTGGATGGCTTCCCTCACCGGGTCGTTGCCGCGGAAGCTGAAGGACACATTCGACACGCCGCCCGAGACCTTGGCACCGGGCAGGTTCTTTTTGATCCAGCGCGTGGCCTCGATGAAGTCGACCGCGTAGTTGTTGTGCTCCTCGATGCCGGTGGCGAT
>CAYVGD010000163.1:0-6487 GCA_964450095.1 uncultured Polaromonas sp. | reverse complement strand
GGTGCTGCGTTGCATGGCGGGGTTCATGGCTGGGTCGTGGAAGGGGTGGGGGTGCGAAGGGGTGCAGTTGCGTGTGTCAGTCCAAAGGCGCGTGTCAGTCCAAAGCCTGTGCGCATGCGGCGGCGCTGACGACTCCCGCACGCCATTTGCCGGGCTGGGCCCCTGCGCCTGCTTGCTTTGGAATTCAGGGTAAGTGCGGCCCCGGTGCCGGCTTCATCGGCCCTGGGCGTTCGGGTCTGTAGTCGGCAGGGCAGGGCCGGTGTAGGAGGCCCTGGCCTCGGTGGCGGCCGGTTTTGGGGGCCCTGCCGGCTTGGCGCGGCGGGCCGCCTCAGCCCACCGGCTGGGCCTGCGCCGCCGGCGCGGGCTCGGGCTGGGCCAGGGGCAGGTAGGCGTCGATGCAGGTGCCCTTGCCGGGGCGCGAGTGCACCTCCAGGCGCCCGCCCAGGCCCTCGACGCGGTGGCGCATGCCCGCCAGGCCGTGGTGGCCGTGGCCTACGCGCTGCGGATCGAAGCCCTGGCCGTCGTCCTCCACCTGCACGCAGAGCATGGAGCCGTCGCGGAACAGGCGCAGGTGCACATGGTGCGCCCGTGCGTACTTGCCGATGTTGGTGAACGCCTCCTGCACCAGCCGGTAGACCGCGATCTGCAGGGTCTCCGGCAGGCTCACTTCCTCCAGCTCGCTCTGCACCGGGAGCTCCAGCCGCTGGCTGAATTCGCGCGCCAGGATGTCCAGCGCCGCCACCAGCCCCAGGTGCGACAGCGCCGAGGGCCGCAGGTCCTCCACGATGCGGCGCTTGAGCGCGATGCCCTGGTTCAGCGTCTGCGTGAGGTGGGAAAGCCGGGTGTGCAGGTCCTGCACGCCCGGGTCCAGGCGCGACTTCAGCCGCGCCACATCGAGCTTGGCCGCCGTGAGCAGGGCGCCCAGTTCGTCGTGCAGCTCCCGTGCGAGGTAACCCCTTTCGTCTTCACGCACCTGCTGCAGGTGGGTGGCCAGCTCGCGCAGGCTGGCGGTGCGCTCGCTCACCAGCGCCTCGAGCCGGTCGCGCTCGCCCAGGCTGCGCTGCAGCAGCGCGTCGCTTTGGCGCAGGTACAGCATGAAGGCCAAGAGACTCAGGGCCACCATGCCGGCCATGCTCACGCGGGAGTAGAGCAGGGACTGGTCGATCTGCTCGAAGGCTTGCTCGATGTGCGCGTTGCCCGCGGCGATCAGCCGCTCCGCGTGCAGCCGCACCTGTTGCATGTGCTGCTCCCCCACATCCGAACTCATGACGAACTGCCAGGCCGCATCGCGACCCTGCTCGCGCAGCCTCAGGGTCAGTTCCATTTCCCCCCGCTTGAGCGTGAGGAAATGCCTCAGGCGTTCGAAGTCGGCGCGGTCCTCGGGGTGCAGGTCCAGCGTCGCCTCCAGGCTGGCCAGCACCTCGTCCATTTCGCCGTTGGCATTGCGGTAGGGCGCCAGGTACACCGAGTCGCCCGTGAGCAGGTAGCCCCGCTGGCCGGTCTCTGCGTCGATGGCGGCGCGCATCAGCCGACCGATGCCGATGCGCATGTGCTGCGCCGACTGCACCTCCTGCAGCGCCGATGAGGAACGCCGCCAGTTCGCTTCATTGATGAGCAGCAGCACCACCGCGGCCGCGCAGGCCAGCAGCAGGCTCCATCTCAACCGTGGCGTGGCGGACTCTTTTTTCACCCACTGCTCCGTTTAGCGAAGACGCCCTGTTCGTCAATAATGGCCATTGTCGGCAGAATAAGAAAGATTAAGAAAGCTCAACAATTTTTCATCGTGCCATCGCTTGAATTGGTAGACGTTTGAGGGAACCAGGGAATGATAAAAATCGGAATCGTTGACGACCATGCCATCGTGCGTTCAGGACTCAAGCAGTTCTTTTCGGACCAGGTGGATCTTCGGGTGGTGGGGGAGGCGGCCAGCGGCCGCGAGGCCATCGACCTCGTGCGCAATGTCGAGCTCGACGTGCTGGTGATGGACCTGTCCATGCCCGGCCAGAGCGGCATCGATGCGCTGGCCATGATCCGCGCCAAGGCGCCGGATGTGGGCATCCTCATCCTCAGTGGGTACCCCGAGGAACACTATGCGGTGAACCTCATTCGACAGGGCGCCAGCGGCTACCTGAACAAGGAGTGCGACCCCGCCGAGATCGTCAACGCGATCCGCGTCATCTCGCTGGGCAAGCGCTACATCACCCCCAGCGTGGCCGAACTCCTGGCCCAGCAGCTCAACCGTCCGCACGACATCGCCTCGCACGAGCAGCTGTCTGAGCGGGAGTTCCAGGTCTTCCTCAAGCTGGCCAAGGGCGAGACCGCCGGCGACATCGCCAAGGCCTTGTCACTGAGCGTAAAAACCGTGAGCACTTACCGCACGCGCGTGATGGAGAAGATGAGCCTGACCTCCAACAGCGACCTCACGTACTACGCGCTCAAGAACAAGCTCATCGACTGATTTCCCCCCTGCGGGACCGGGACGGCTGGCCTGTTCCGGCCTGAGAGGTTGCGGCTCGCTGGACAGACCCTTGCGCCGGGGCTGGCAAGCCGAGCTGTAGGCCGGCGACTACAGCCGCTGCTGCGCGCAGACGATGCGCTTGCCTGGTGGCCGCGCCCATGCTCGGCGCGCTGCCATGTCCACCCCACCTCCGGCGCCCGGGAAGGCGCAAGCCCGCACGCCGGCTTCACCGGCGCCCGACGGGCCCTTGCCCGGTCCCTCGTCCGGTCCGTCGCCCGGCCCCTCGCCCGGCCCTTCACGCCGGGCTGCCGGGCTGCATCTGCCAGGCCCTTGTCCGCGGTGGGCGTGGTGGGCGTCGTTGCTGGTGCTGATGCCGCTTTTGCTGGCGCTCTTGTTGTGGCTTTTCCCCTGGGATTGGCTGCGGCCGACAGTCAACCGCTACGTGAGCGAACGCACCGGGCGCCATTTCGCCATCACCCGGCAGCTGGACGTGCGGCTGGGCCGCGTGACCACGGTGGTGGTGGACGGCCTTGAATTCGCCAACCCCGACTGGGCGCGCGAGCGCTGGCTGATCCGTGCCGAGGGCGCTGAGCTGCAGGTGGCGCTGTGGCCGCTGGTCCGGCACCGTCAGCTGGTGTTGCCGCGGCTGCACCTGCGCCGGCCTGAACTGGGCCTGGAACTGGCACCCGACGGGCGCCGCACCTGGTCGCTGGGGCGGCGCCAGCAGCCGGGCCGCAGCGAACCGGTGGTTGGCGAACTCAGCGCAGACCAGGGCCGCGTGAATTACTTCTCACCAGGCCAACGCATCGACCTGACGGCCGACGTGGTGC
Source organism: uncultured Polaromonas sp. (assembly GCA_964450095.1). Taxonomy (GTDB): domain Bacteria; phylum Pseudomonadota; class Gammaproteobacteria; order Burkholderiales; family Burkholderiaceae_C; genus Polaromonas. The sequence goes on along the minus strand of CAYVGD010000163.1, from coordinate 3,199 downwards.
TCGCCCCCGAGTTGGGTGCCGAGCTGCCGCTGCGCTTCGAGGGCCGGGGCCAGTGGCGTGGCGAGCGTTTTGCCGCGCGCGGCCGCACCGGCGGCGTGCTCCGGTTGTCGCAGAACCAGCGCGGCGACTTCCCGCTGGAAATCGAGGCCAGCGCCGGGCGCACGCGTCTGTCCGCGCAGGGCCGCGTCACGCACTTGGCCGAACTGGCGGGCATGGACCTGCGCGTGCACCTGGTTGGCGACAACCTGGCGCACCTGCTGCGGCTCGGTGGCATTGCCTTGCCCGAAAGCCCGCCCTACGAACTGCGAGGACAGGTGCGCAAGGACGGGCGGCTGTGGGATGTGGCGGGCCTGCAGGGCCGCCTGGGCCGCACCGACCTGGCCGGCCGCCTGCGCTGGGACCAGCGGCCCGCCCGCCCGGTGCTGGCCGGCGAGCTGCAGTCACAGCGCCTGGACTTGGCCGACCTCGGGCCCATGCTGGGCCTGCAGCCCGCGCCGCGCCCTGCCGCCGTCACGCGTGCCGGCGGCCGCCGCCCGCCGCGCCAGGGTCCGATCCTGCCGGACAAGCGGCTGGACACCTCGCGCCTGGGCCGCCTGGACCTGGACGTGGCCTACACCGCGCGGCGCATCCAGAACGCGCCGCGCTGGCCCCTGGAGAGCGTGCAGACCCGTGTGCGCCTGGTGGCGGGTCGGCTGCAGCTCGAGCCGCTGCAGCTGGGCGTCGCCGGTGGGCGCCTGGCCGGCTCCATGGTGCTGGATGCGCGTCCCTCGCCCGCAGCGATCGCGCTCGACCTGCGCGCGCAGTCGCTGCAGCTGCAGCGGCTGTTCCCCGCGGTGGAAACCACGCGCAGCAGCCTGGGCAACCTGCACGGCAAGCTGCAGCTGCAAGGCCGCGGCCAGAGCGTGGCCCAGGTGCTGGCCGGTGCCTCGGGCGAGGTGAGCCTGCTCATGGGCGAGGGCCGCGTGAGCAACCTGCTGCTCGAGCTCATGGGGCTGGACGGCGCGGAGATCATCAAGTTCCTGGTGCGCGGCGACGAGAACGTGCGGCTTCGCTGCGCCGCCGTCGCTTTCGACGTCCGGCAGGGCCGCATGGACAGCCGCGTGCTGCTGCTCGACACCGTGGACACCATCGTGCGCGGCCGCGGCCGCATCAGCCTGGCGCAGGAAAGCCTGGACATCTATCTTGAGCCCGAGCCCAAGGATGCAAGCATCTTCAGCCTGCGCTCGCCGCTGCGCATCACGGGCACGCTGGGCGCACCCGACACCGGCCCCGACAAGGGCGCGCTGGCCGGGCGCGCGGGCCTGGCCATTGCCCTGGGCGTGCTCAACCCGCTGCTGGCCCTGGCCGCCACGGTGGAGACCGGCCCGGGCGAGGACGCCAACTGCGCCGCAGTGCTCCGGCAGGCCGCAGCGCCAGGCGGCACCCCGGAGGCCCAGGGACGTGGCGCGGCGCGCGGGGCCGCGGCGCCTGCTCCAGCACCAGCGGCACCCAGGCCCGCACCTCCTGTTCCTGCGCCTGCGCCTGCCGTGCGCAGGTAGGTCTGGCGCGGTGACGCCAGATGCGGTGACGCCAGATGCGGTGATGCCTGCGCGCCGCCAGGGGCTGACGGGGGTTGTTTTTGGATGGCTCTCGGCCGCCTCAGCCTCGGGCGGTCCTCGACGGGTGTCGGCGGCCATCGCAATGGCTCGCCTAGGCGCTCAGGTCCTCACAAGGTCTCAGCAGTCCCCAGCGGCCCTCGGCAACTCCCTAGAGCTCTCAGCAGCCTTCGGCCGCTCCCATCAACCCCCTTCGGTGTTGGGGCCTTCATCGACCTTCCGTGCCCCGGAAGGGTCCCGGGTTGTTCAGCCGCGCTCGGCGCCGCACACGCTGCAGCCTGCCTCGCGGGCCAGGCGAATCTCGCTCCAGGCCATGCGCCGTGCATCGAGCATCAGCAGGCGGCCTGCCAGCGGCTCGCCCACGCCGGCCAGGAGCTTGAGCGCCTCGGCCGCCTGCACGCAGCCGATGATGCCCACCAGCGGTGCGAACACGCCCAGGGTGGCGCAGCGCGCTTCCTCGGGCGGCGACTCGGGCGCGAACAGGCAGGCGTAGCAGGGCGCCTCGGGCTGGCGCGTGTCGTACACGCTCACCTGCCCGTCCATGCCGATGGCCGCGCCCGACACCAGCGGTACGCGGTGGCGCACGCAGGCCCGGTTGATCGCCTGGCGCGTGGCGAAGTTGTCGGTGCAGTCCAGCACCAGGTCGGTCTCGGGCAGCAGCGCGTCCAGAAGCGCTGCATCGGCCCGCTGCGCGATGCAGCGCAGCCGCACGTCAGGGTTGATCTCGGCGATCGAGCGGGCCAGCGAATCGGCCTTGCCCTGGCCCACGCGGTCGAGCCGGTGCGCGATCTGCCGCTGCAGGTTCGTGGCATCCACCGTGTCGTGGTCCACGAGCGTGAGCTGCCCCACGCCGGCCGAGCCCAGATAGAGGCCCACGGGTGAACCCAGGCCGCCTGCGCCCACCACCAGCACGCGGGCCGCCAGCAGCTTTTGCTGGCCTTCCACGCCAATGTCGTCGAGCAAGATGTGGCGGGAGTAGCGCAGCAGCTGTTCGTCGTTCATGCAAGAAAAACCCGCCGGGCGGCGGGTGGGATCGGGGGAGGCGGCCGCGGGGCCGCTGCCTGCGTCAGTTTTCCTTCTTCTCTTCGGTGCGCGGTGCCTGCGTCTTGCTGGCCACCACCTGCCGGCCCTTGAGCTTGTTCAGCGCCTGGGCGAGCTGGAAGTCCTTGTCGCTGCCGAATTCCGGCGGACGGCGCTGGTCGGGCGGCAGGCGCGAGGCCTCCTCGAGCTTCTTGAGCGCTTCCTCGCGGGCTTTTTCGCGCGCTGGGTCCTTCTGGCCGGCACCGCTGCCGTTGCCCAGGTGCTTTTCCAGGTCGGCTTCGCGCGAGCGCAGGGCCGCGAACGGGCTGCCCTCGGGGGTCTCGTCCACCAGCACATCGGGAACGATGCCCTTGGCCTGGATGGCGCGGCCCGAAGGCGTGAAGTAACGCGCGGTGGTGAGCTTGAGTCCGGTGTCCGGGCCCAGCGGACGCACCGTCTGCACCGAGCCCTTGCCGAAGGTCTGGCTGCCCATCACGGTGGCGCGCTTGTGGTCCTGCAGAGCGCCAGCCACGATCTCGCTGGCCGAGGCCGAGCCTTCGTTGACCAGCACCACCAGCGGCACG
>CAYVGD010000162.1:0-6511 GCA_964450095.1 uncultured Polaromonas sp. | reverse complement strand
CGTGGAGGTTGGGCGCCCTGCCCCAGAAGTACCAGGTGGTGGTTTCGGTCTCGGGGGTGATGAAGTCCACCACGATGGAAGACACCTTCTTGTCGGCCGGTGCGTTGTAGCCACCGTGGCCGGCCAGGGCCACACCGACTTCGATCATCACGTGGCTGGGCGGGCTGAAGTGGCAGATCTGCCAGCGGTCCACCGGCTGGTCTTCCGGCAGGCCGTTGCCGCGCAGGTTGGCGCGCCAGAACGGCGGGGCCTTCACGCCCTCCATGAACCGGCTGGTGATCACCTCGTCGCCCACGGTCTTGGTGGTCACCGGGGTCTCGTCGATCTCCTTCTGGCCGATGCTGGTGGTGTGCACGTAGGTCTCGTGCGTGAGGTCCATCAGGTTGTCGATCATCAGGCGGTAATCACACTTGATGTGATAAAGCCCCCCGCCATAGGCCCAGTCGGGGCTCTCGGCCCATTCCAGGTGGTGCAGCTTGGCCGGGTCGGCCTGCGCGGCGTCGCCGGGCCAGACCCAGATGAAGCCGTAGCGCTCGATCACGGGGTAGGCCTTGATCGGGGGGAAGCCGCCCACGCGCTGGCCGGGCATGGAATGCGTCTTGCCGTCGCAGTTCATCACCAGGCCGTGGTAGCCGCAGACCAGCTTGCCTTCACAGACGCGCCCCAGCGACAGCGCTGCGCCGCGGTGGGGGCAGAAGTCCTCCAGGGCGGCCACGCGCCCCTCGTCGGCGCGGTAGAAGACGATCTGCTCGCCGCAGACCCTGCGGCCCAGGGGTTTGTCGTCGATCTCGTCGGGGGTGCAGGCAACGTACCAGGCGTTCTTGGGAAACATGGCAATCCATCAAAGCGGGGAAAGGGCTGCAAATTATGGTCCGAAGAATACCGGCTGTATACATAAAGATAGGGAAAACCCCAATTTTTGAGCATTAACAGGGCAAATGCCGGGCAGAATGCACTGAATTGCTGATACATTGAATACATGGACAAGGCGCTCGAGCCCGAGAAGCTGACAGCAGACGCCGAGCCTTCGGGCTCGCAGGCCGTCAAGGCACTGCTGCGCCTGCGCGAGATGGTGCTGGCCGGCGAACTCCCCGGTGGCAGCCGCATTGCCGAGGTTGTCGTGGCCGAGCGGCTGGGCGTGTCGCGCACGCCGGTCCGGGCCGCCCTGATGCGCCTGGAGCAGGAGGGCCTGCTGGACGTGCTGCCCGGGGGCGGCTACGCGGTGCGCACGTTCACCGAGCGCGATGCCTCGCAGGCCATTGAGCTGCGCGGCACGCTCGAAGGCCTGGCCGCACGCCTGGCGGCCGAGCAGGGGGCGCCGTCGGTGCTCCTGGGTGAGGCCCATGCGTGCCTGGACCGCATCGACGCCCTGCTGGCACCGCCCGCGCTGGACGACGAGGGCTTTTCAGCCTACGTGCGGCTCAATGAACAGTTCCACAGCCTGCTGTCCCAGATGTCGGGCAGCAGCGTGGTGATCAAGGAGCTCGAGCGCGTGGTCCGGCTGCCGTTCGCATCGCCCTCGGGTTTCGTGGTCGTGCAGGCCAACTCCGGCCATGCGCGCGACATGCTGGTGGTGGCCCAGGACCAGCACCGCCAGGTGCTCGATGCGATCGCGCGCCGCGAGGGCGCGCGCGCCGAGGCGATCATGCGGGAACACTCGCGCCTGGCCCAGCGCAACCTGCGTGCCGCGGCCAGCGGCCAGCAGCTCGAGGCCTTGCCGGGCGTGCGCCTGATTCGCCAGCACCATACGAGGAATTCCCCGTGATGGCGGTGCGGACCCGGCAGGCCCTGGGCAAGCCAGGACAAACACAGGCACAATTTTGCGCGATCAGCGCGCAATGTTGCCGATCAACGCACGGCGACCCCAGGCCGCGCTGGCTGGCTTTCGGGCGTGAAACTACGCTCGCTGGCCTTCCCTGAAACCCATCCTTTCCCCACAACCACCCGCAACGGAGACAAGCACCATGAAACGCCGCAGCTTCACCGCCCTGGCCCTGGCCGCCGGCACCCTCCTGGGCAGCCAGACCGCACTGGCCCAGGACAATGTGTTCAAGATCGGCCTGATCCTGCCCATGACCGGACAGCAGGCCACCACCGGCCGCCAGATCGAGGCGGCCGCCCGCCTGTGGATGGCGCAGAACGGCGACACCGTCGCGGGCAAGAAGGTGCAGCTGATCGTCAAGGACGACACTTCGCTGCCCGACGTCACCCGCCGCCTGGCCCAGGAACTGGTGGTCAACGACAAGGTCAACGTGCTGGCCGGCTTCGGCATCACGCCCTCGGCCATGGCCGTGGCCCCGATCGCCACCCAGTCCAAGACCCCCATGGTGGTGATGGCCGCGGCGACGTCCGCCATCACCGAGGCTTCGCCCTACATCGTGCGCACCAGCTTCACGCTGCCGCAGGTGTCGGTGGCGCTGGCCGACTGGGCGCCCAAGAACGGCATGAAGCGCGTGATGACCCTGGTGACCGACTACGGCCCGGGCATCGACGCCGAGCGTTTCTTCCGCGACCGCCTGCTGTTCAACGGCGGCCAGGTGCCCGAGAGCCTGCGCGTGCCCCTGCGCAACCCCGACTTCGCGCCCTTCCTGCAGAAAGTGCGTGACACCAAGCCCGACGCGCTGTTCGTGTTCGTGCCCTCGGGCGCGGGCGCGGCCGTGATGAAGCAGTTCCTCGAGCGCGGCCTCGACAAGGCCGGCATCAAGCTGATCGGCACCGGCGACGTGACCGACGACGACCAGCTCAACGACATGGGCGACGGCGCCATCGGCGTGGTCACCTCGCACCACTACTCGGCCCACCACAACTCGCCCATGAACAAGAAGTTCGTGGCCGAGTTCGGCAAGGCCAACAAGGGCATGCGTCCGAACTTCATGGCCGTGGGCGGCTACGACGGCATGCGCGTGATCTATGAAGCGCTCAAGTCCACCAAGGGCCAGGGCGGCGGCGACGCGATGCTGGCGGCCATGAAGGGCCAGATCTTCGAGAGCCCGCGCGGCAAGATCTTCATCGACGCGCAGACCCGCGACGTCGTGCAGGACGTGTACCTGCGCCGCGTCGAGAAGAAGGACGGCCAACTCTGGAACGTCGAATTCGACGTGATCAAGGACGTGAAGGATCCGGGCAAGGCCCGCTGATCCACACGCAGGGGTCGCCACCGCGGCCCATCCTGCGCAGCACCGGCAAGAAGCCCCGGACATCCGAACGGGGCGCTTGCCGGTTCTGCATTGAAAGCCAAGATACCTTGCCATGTTGACCATTCTTTTCGACGGCATCGCCTACGGCATGCTGCTCTTCATCCTGGCGGTCGGGCTGTCGGTGACCATGGGCCTGATGAACTTCATCAACCTGGCCCACGGCGCCTTCGCCATGGCCGGCGGCTACATCACGGTGCTGCTGATGCAGCGCCTCGATGTGCCTTTCCTGGTGTGCCTGCCGCTGGCGTTTGCCGGCTCGGCGCTGCTGGGTGCGGTGCTCGAGCGCACGCTGTACAGGCCGCTGTACAAGCGCCCGCACCTGGACCAGGTGCTGTTTTCCATCGGCCTGGTCTTCATGGCGATCGCCTCGGTGGACTATTTCATTGGCTCGACGCAGCAGATCGTGCAGCTGCCGGCCTGGCTCAAGGGCCGCACCGAACTGGGCACCGGCGACTGGGTGCTGGGCATGGGCCACTACCGGCTGTTCATCGTCGCGGTGTGCGTGGCGCTGACGATTGCGCTGCAGTACGTGCTCTCGCGCACGCGCTTTGGCAGCCGCCTGCGCGCCTCGGTCGACGACCAGCGCGTGGCCGCGGGCCTGGGCATCAACGTGAACATGGTGTTTCTCGCGACGTTTGCCGTGGGCTCGGGCCTGGCGGGGCTGGGCGGGGCCCTGGGCGCGGAGGTGCTGGGCCTGGACCCGAACTTCCCGCTGAAGTTCATGGTGTATTTCCTGATCGTGGTGGCCGTGGGCGGTACCACGTCCATCAGCGGCCCGCTGCTGGCGGCGCTGCTGCTGGGCATTGCCGACGTGGCTGGCAAGTACTACATCCCCAAGCTCGGCGCATTCATCGTGTATGCGCTGATGATCGTGATCCTGATCTGGCGCCCGCAAGGCCTCTTCGTGCGCCAGGGAGGCAAGTGAACCCATGAACGCTCAAAACTCGCTGCTGCGAAAAAGCAGCCTCAAGTGGTGGGAGATCCTTCTGTGGATCGCTCTCCTGGCCTCGCCGGCCGTCATGCCCACGCATGCGCTGATCATCAACGAGATCGCCATCGTTGCGCTGTTTGCCATTTCGCTGGACCTGATCCTGGGCTACACCGGCATCGTCTCGCTGGGCCATGCGGCCTTCTTCGGCCTGGGCGGCTATGCCGCGGGCCTGGTGGCCAAGCACATCACGCCCGACCCGCTGATCGGGCTGGCCCTGGGCACCGCGGTGGCCACGGTCACCGGTGCGGTGATGTCGCTGACCATCATGCGCGGCAACGACCTCACGCGCCTGATGGTGACGCTGGGCTTTGCGCTCATCCTCTATGAACTGGCCAACAAGCTCGACTGGCTCACCGGAGGCGCCGATGGCCTGCAGGGCGTGGTGATGGGCCCGGTGCTGGGTCGCTTCGAGTTCGACCTGTACGGCCGGACCGCGGCGTTCTATTCCATCACCGTGCTGCTGGTGTGCTTTTTCGTGCTGCGCCGGGTGGTGCATTCGCCTTATGGCGCCACCCTCATGGCCATCCGCGACAACCGCTTGCGCGCCATGGCCATCGGCATCCCGGTGACCAGCCGCCTGGCCACGGTCTACACCCTGGCTGCCACGGTGGCCGGCGCGGCCGGCGTGCTGATCACGCAGACCACGGGCTTTGCCTCGCTGGACCTGTTTGACATCCACCGCTCGGCCGACGTGCTGCTGATGCTGGTGATCGGCGGCACCGGCTGGCTCTATGGCGGCATCCTGGGCGCCATCGTCTTCAAGGTGATGCAGGACGTGCTGTCCAACATCACGCCGCAGTACTGGACCTTCTGGCTGGGCCTGTTCCTGGTGGTGCTGGTGATGGTGGGCCGAGACCGGCTGATCAGCCCGCGCAGCTGGTTCAAGGGCAAGGCCTCGGGAGCCCAAGCATGAGCACCACACACACCGACCGCGCCTCGCAGCCCACCGTGCTGCACGCGCAGAACCTGGTCAAGCGCTTCGGTGGCATCACCGCCACCGACCACGTGACGCTGGAGCTCAAGAAAGGCGCGCGCCACGCGCTGATCGGCCCCAACGGCGCGGGCAAGACCACGCTGATCAACCTGCTGACCGGGGTGCTGCCGCCGACCGAGGGCCGCATCGTGCTCGAAGGCCAGGACATCACCGATCTGGCCCCCTACCTGCGCGTGCAGCGCGGCATGGTGCGCACCTTCCAGATCAACCAGCTGTTCGACACGCTCACGCCCCTGCAGACGCTGGCGCTGACCGTCTCGCGCCACCTGGGGCTGGGTGCGCGCTGGTGGCAGCCGCTGGGCCGCAGCGCCGAGGTGGCGCGCCGCTGCGAGCAGCTGCTCGAGCAGTTCCACCTGACCGAAGTGATGAACCAGGAAACGCGCGTGCTGGCCTACGGCAAGCGGCGCCTGCTGGAGATAGCGATCGCGCTGGCCTGCGAGCCGCGCGTGCTGCTGCTGGACGAGCCGGTGGCGGGCGTGCCCGCCGGCGAACGCGAGGAACTGCTGCAGACCGTGGCCGCCCTGCCGGCGGATGTGTCTGTGCTGCTGATCGAACACGACATGGACCTGGTCTTCAATTTCGCCACCTACATCACCGTGCTGGTCAATGGCGGCCTGCTCACCGAAGGACTGCCCGACGAGATCGCCAACGACGCGCGCGTCAAGGCCGTGTACCTGGGTCATGGCGAGGAGGCACACCATGGCTGAGCTGCTGAAGGTGGAAAGCCTGCAGGCCGGCTACGGCGAGGCGGTGGTGCTGCACGATGTGTCGCTCTCGCTGGACCAGGGGCAGACGCTGGCGCTGCTGGGCCGCAACGGCACGGGCAAGACCACGCTGATCAACACGCTGGCCGGCGCCACGCGGCAGCACGGCGGCTCGATCTCGCTGGGCGCGGGCGGCAAGTCGGTGGCCTTGCACAAGTTGCCCTCCTTTGAGCGGGCGGCAGCCGGCATCGGCTGGGTGCCCCAGGAGCGCAACATCTTCAAGTCGCTCACCGTGCACGAGAACCTCACCGCCGTGGCGCGCCCCGGCAAGTGGACGCCCGACGGCGTGTACGAGATGTTCCCGCGCCTGGCCGAGCGCAAGACCAACCTGGGCACGCAGCTGTCCGGCGGTGAACAGCAGATGCTGGCGGTGGGCCGCGCGCTGGTGCTCAACCCCAGCCTGCTGTTGCTGGACGAGCCGCTGGAGGGTCTGGCGCCCATCATCGTGGAAGAGCTGCTGCGCGCCATCCGGCGCATCACGCGCGACGAAGGCCTGTCGGCCATCATCGTGGAGCAGCACCCCCAGGCGATCCTGGCGATCTCTGACCAGGCCGTGGTGCTGGAC
>CAYVGD010000161.1:0-6528 GCA_964450095.1 uncultured Polaromonas sp. | reverse complement strand
ACGGCAGCCAGGTCACCATCAACCAGCTGGCCAGCGGCCGCATTCCGGCCGGCGCCATCGTGGAAAAAGCGGTCGACGCCCCGCTGGGCGAGGACGGCATGGCGCTGGAATTGCGCAGCACCGACTTCGGCACCGCCCAGCGCGTGGCCGAGGCCGTGAACCGCTCCTTCGGCGAGGGCACGGCCCGCGCGCTCGACGGCCGCGTGATCCAGCTGCGCTCGGCCCAGCAGGTGCACGACCCGGTGGGATTCCTCGCGCGGCTCGAAGCCATCCAGGTCGTGGCTGCAGCGCCGCTGGCCAAGGTGGTGGTCAACGCCCGCACCGGCTCGGTGGTGATGAACCAGGCCGTGCGCCTGGACGACTGCGCCGTGGCCCACGGCAGCCTCTCGGTGGTGATCCAGACCGACCCGGTGATCAGCCAGCCCAACGCCTTCGGGCAGGGCAGCACCGTGGCCGCGCAGCGCTCGCGCATCGAGCTCAACCAGGGCGGCGGCGCGCTGCAGGCGGTCAAGGGCGGGGCGCTGCTGTCGGACGTGGTGCGCGGCCTCAATGCGCTGGGCGCCAACGCGCAGGACCTGATCTCCATCCTCCAGGCGCTCAAGGCCGCCGGCTCGCTCAAGGCCGAACTGGAGGTCATCTGATGCCTGCCGGCCTGGCCCCGCTGCCCGAGGGCCTGCCTGCCGACGGCCGCAGTCTCCGGGCGCTGGCCCGGCCTGCGGGCGCCGCCACGCCCGAGGGCGTGCGCCAGGCCGCCAAGCAGTTCGAGGCGCTCTTCCTGCAGATGATGCTCAAGAGCATGCGCGAGGCCACGCCCGGCGAGCATGTGCTGGGCGGCAGCGCCGAGAAGTTCTACACCGGCATGCTGGACCAGCACCTGGGCCAAGGCCTGGCTGGCCGCGGCCTGGGCCTGGCCGAGGTGCTGCAGCGCCAGCTCTCCCGCCAGGCGGGCATGGCGGGGGATGCCGCTGGGCCGGCCCGCCCGCCTGCGGCCGCATCGCCTGCGGGCGCGGGCGCCGTCCCTCGGGTACCGCATGCCCAGAGGCTTGGCGTCGGCACGCTGGAGGGATCGGTTGTGGGGTCGGCCGCTGATCGGTCGCTTGCCGCTGCGCATCCGTCCGCTGCAGCCGGCCTTCCCGGCGCCGCCCCTTCAACGCCCGCCTATGAACGCACCATGGCCGCCGCCACCTGGGGCCGCAGTGCCCTGGCGCCTGCGCACGTGGAGCGCTTCATGTCGCAGCACCTGGGTGCGGCGCAGCGGGCCAGCGAAAGCTCGGGGCTGCCTGCGCCGCTCATCCTGGCGCAGGCGGCGCTGGAGTCGGGCTGGGGCCGCCGCGAGCCGCGCGGACCGGGCGGCGAGCCCAGCTTCAACCTGTTTGGCATCAAGGCCGACCGCGCCTGGAAGGGCGCCTCCGTGGAAGCAGCCACCACCGAGGTGGTCGACGGCCAGACGCGCCAGGTGCGCGCGCGTTTTCGCGCCTATGCGTCCTACGACGAGGCCTTTGCCGACCATGCGCGCTTCATCGCCGGCAACCCCCGCTATGCGGCGGTGCGCCAGTCGGGCGACGCGATGGCCGCGGCCGACGGCCTGCAGCGCGCCGGCTACGCCACCGACCCGCAGTACCGCGCCAAGCTGCAGCAGCTGCTGCGGCAGATGTCCTGAAGCCCCGCCCACCCCGCGAAGTTGTAAGCAATGGCATCCCCCCGGCCCCCGGGCCTTCACATCCCAGCGGGCACAGCCGTTAAGCCGGCAGACGCCTTTTCCGTCCGCGCCAATCGGCCCCGTTCCACCCCACCCCAGGGCATCGCATGAACTCTCCAGACACCGCTTCCCCCGCTGCCGACGCCCCCGGCAGCACCCTCGAATTCCTGGCCTTCAAGCTCGGCAGCGAGGAATACGGCATCGACATCCAGCAGGTGCAGGAGCTGCGCAGCTACGACACCGTCACCCGCATCGCGCATGCGCCCGAGCACATCAAGGGCGTGGTCAACCTGCGCGGCATCATCGTGCCCATCGTGGACATGCGGCTGTGGTTCCGGCTGGGGGTGCCCACCTACGACACCTTCACCGTGGTGATCATCCTGAACCTGCAGGGCCGCACCGTGGGCATGGTGGTGGACAGCGTGTCCGATGTGATCACGCTCCTGCCCGGTCAGATCCGGCCCGCCCCCGACGTGGGCGCGATGCTGGCCACCGAGTACCTGCTGGGCCTGGGCACCGTGGACGAGCGCATGCTGATCCTGGTGGACATCGCCCGCCTCATGCTGGGCGCCGAGATGGGCCTGGGCGACGCCCGCGCATCTGCGGCCGCGCAGGCCTGCGCCGCTTCGGCCTCACCAGCCGCCCCACAACCCACCGCCTGACCCTCCGCGCAGCCCTGGCCGGCCGCGCATCCGACTTTCCCGGAGCATTGAAATGAATTGGTTGAACGACATGAAGGTGAGCACCAAGCTCATCGGGGGCTTTCTCATCGTGGCGCTGATCGGCGCCATCGGGGGGGTGCTGGGCATCCTCAAGGCCGACGAGATCAACACCATGGCCACCCACATGTACCAGCGCCAGACCGTGGGCCTGCGGCACTCGGCCGAGGCCAATATCCAGCTGGTGGCCGCAGGCCGGGCCCTGCGCAGCGCCATGCTGTCCTCCACCGCCGAGGACCGCACCCGCCACCTGGCCGACATGGACACCCGCCTGGGCAACGTGCGCCGCGAGCTGGGCGAGGCTGAAAAGCGCTTCTTCACGCCGGCCGGCAAGGCCGTGGTGGCCGACACGCAGGCCGCCTTCGCCGCCTATGAGTCCGCGGTGCGCGAGACGGCCGCCCTGGTGCGCCAGGAGCCGCTGCAGCCCAAGGGCCCCGTCACGGCGCAGATGGGCAGCACGCTCAAGCCCCTGGGCGACCGGGCCGATGAACTCCTGAACAAGATGGTGGAGATCAAGAACAGCGACGCCAACGGCCTGGACAAGGCCACCGATGCGGCCTACTTCAGCGCCCGCTTCACACTGATCGCGCTCACGATCGGCGGCCTGCTGGCCGGCGTCATCATCGGCGTGGTGATCTCGCGCAGCCTCACGCGCCAGCTCGGCGGCGAGCCGGCCTACGCCACCCGCATTGCGGCCAGCGTCGCCAGCGGCGACCTGAGCGTGGACATCCAGACGCAGCCGGGCGACCAGGCCAGCCTGGTGGCGGCGCTCAAGGCCATGCAGGAAAGCCTCTCGCGCATCGTCACCGAGGTTCGCCAGGGAACGGACACCATCTCCACCGCCTCGCGCGAGATCGCCAGCGGCAACCAGGACCTGTCCTCGCGCACCGAGCAGCAGGCCTCCTCGCTGGAGGAAACCGCCGCCTCGATGGAGGAGCTCACCTCCACCGTCAAGCAAAACGCGGACAACGCCCGGCAGGCGAACCAACTGGCCGTCACGGCCTCCAGCGTCGCGCAGCGCGGCGGCGAGGTGGTGGGCCAGGTGGTCGGCACCATGGGCGCCATCAACGACGCCTCGCGCAAGATCGTCGACATCATCGGCGTGATCGACGGCATCGCCTTCCAGACCAACATCCTGGCGCTCAATGCCGCCGTGGAAGCCGCGCGCGCCGGCGAGCAGGGCCGGGGCTTTGCCGTGGTGGCGGCCGAAGTGCGCAACCTGGCGCAGCGCTCGGCGGCCGCGGCCAAGGAGATCAAGACCCTGATCGGCGACTCGGTGGAGAAGGTCGAGGAGGGCAGCAAGCAAGTGGCCGAGGCGGGCCGCACCATGGACGAGATCGTGGGCAGCGTGCAGCGCGTGACCGACATCATGGGCGAGATCACCGCCGCCAGCCGCGAGCAGACCGCCGGCATCGAGCAGATCAACCAGGCCATCTCGCAGATGGACCAGGTCACCCAGCAAAACGCCGCGCTCGTGGAAGAGGCCGCTGCCGCCGCCGCCTCGCTGCAGGACCAGGCCGGCTCTCTCGCCCAGGCCGTGGGCGTGTTCCGGGTCGATGCTTCCAGTGCGGTCCGCGCAGCGCAGGCCCCGACCCAGCGCGCCAGCCTGCCGGCGACCGCGTCGGCCGCCACCGTGGGCGCAGCCCGTTCATCCGCCCCCAGTGCCGCCTCCGGCGCGGCAGCCCGCGCCGGGCTGCGCGCACCGGCCAAGCCAGCGCCCGCCGCCGCCAGCGCCGAAGGCGACTGGGAGGAGTTCTGAGCCCACGGGCCGCTGACCCCGGCTCAGCTGCCACGCGGCCTGCCGCCTGACCCACACCTGTTCACACCCACCGGCTGCCTTCATGTCCAACAGCTTGTTCTACACGGGTCTTTCCGGCCTGAACGTGGCCCAGAACGCCCTGGTCACCACCGGGCACAACACCGCCAACGTGAACACGCCGGGCTACAGCCGGCAGTCGGTGGTGGTGGCCTCCAGCCCCGGTCTGGACATGCCCGGCGTGGGCTACCTGGGCGCGGGCGCACGCGCAGTGGACGTGCGCCGCAGCCAGGACGCGTTCCTGGCCGCGCAGCTGAACCAGGCCGAGGCCGGCCGCGAGGCCCTGGCCAGCCACCAGGCGCAGATCAGCCAGATCGACAACCTGCTGGCCGACCCCGACGCGGGTCTGGCGCCGCAAATGCAGACCTTCTTCGCGCACGTGCAGGCCGTGGCCAACACCCCGGCCGATACCGCCGCCCGCCAGCAGATGCTGAGCTCCGCGCAGGCGCTGGCCGGCCAGTTCCGCAGCATGGACGGCGCGCTCGGCCGGCTGGAGGCTGGCGTCAATGAGCAGCTGGCGGTGCAGGTCGAGCCCATCAACACCCTGGCCAGCCAGGTGGCCGACCTCAACCGCATGATCGCCCGCATGTCCAAGGCCACGCCCGGGCAGGCGCCCAACGACCTGCTCGACGAGCGCGACCGGCTGGTGGGCGAACTCGGCCGCCTGGCCGGCACCCGTCTGGTGGTGCAGGACGGCGGCAGCTACAACCTCTTCATCGGCAGCGGCCAGCCGCTGGTGCTGGGCCAGGACGCCCACCGCCTGGCGGCCGTGCCTTCGGCGGCCGACCCCAGCCGCACCGCTCTGGCGCTGGTGCATGCCTCGGGCCGCACGGTGGAACTGCAGGACACCGCGCTCACCGGCGGCCAGCTGGGCGGGCTGCTGAGTTTTCGCCGCGACACCCTGGTGCCCGCGCAGAACGCCATCGGCCGCATGGCCCTGGGCCTGGCCGAGCGCATGAACGCGCAGCAGGCCCTGGGCCGCGACCTGCTGGGCGGCCTGGGCCAGCCGCTGTTTGCCAGCGGAGGCGCCCAGGCGCTGGGCAACGCCCGCAACCAGGGCGACCTCGCGCTGGCCGTGCAGGTGGCCGACGCCGGTGCGCTCACTACTTCCGACTACACGCTCAACGTGCAGTCCTCCGGCGCTGGAAACGTCTACAGCCTGGTGCGGCTGTCCGACCGCGAGACCCTGGGCAGTTGGAGCGAGGCGGACTTTCCCGTCACGGTGGACGGCCTTTCAATGGGCCTGGCGGCCGGTGCGGCGCAGCCGGGCGACAGTTTCCTCATCCAGCCCACGCGCCAGGGCGCGCGCGACCTGCAGGCGCTGCTGGTGGAGCCGGCGCGCATCGCCGCGGCCGCGCCCATCGTCACCGCAGCGGAAGCGGGCAACCGAGGCACCGGCCGCATCAGCGCCGGCAGCGTGGACGCGGCCTTTCTCGCCGCACCCCTGTCCGCGCCCATGTCCTTGAGCTACGACGCTGCGGGGCCCGGTCTTTCGGGCTTTGCGCCCGGCACGCAGGTGCAGGTCACCACCCCGGCCGGCGCCAGCAGCCTGCACACCGTGGCCGCGGCCGGTGAGGTGGTGCCTTTTGCGCCCGGCTCGACGCTGAACTTCGGCGGCATGACGCTGCGCATCGAAGGCCAGCCGGCGCAGGGCGACCGCTTTTCCATCGCGCCAAGCAACGGCGCGGTCTCCGACGGGCGCAACGCGCTGCTCCTGGGCGGCCTGGAGCGCGTCAAGACCCTGGGGGGTGGCACGGCGAGCTTTTCAGAGGCGCTGGGTCAGCTGGTCAGCCGCGTCGGCAACCAGGCCCGCCAGATCGAGGTCGCCCTGGGCGCGCAGACCGCGCTGTCCCGCCAGGTGAAGGCGGCGCACCAGAGCGTGGCCGGCGTCAACCAGGACGAGGAGGCGGCCAACCTGCTCATGTACCAGCAGATGTACCAGGCCAACGCCAAGGTCATCCAGGCCGCCGCCAGCATGTTCGATGCGGTGCTCGGCATCGCACGCTAAGGACACACCATGCGCATCAGCACAGCATCGTTTTACGAACAAAGCCAGGGCGCCATGGGCGCGCTGCAGTCCAAGATGCTGCGCCTGCAGCAGCAGCTGGCCAGCGGGCGGCAGATGCTGGCCCCCTCGGACGATCCGCTGGCGGCCACGCGCGCGCTGGCGCTGTCGCAGTCGCTGGCCCTGGGACGGCAGCACGAGGCCGGGCGCTCACAGGCGGTGCAGACCCTGTCCCTGGAAGAAAACGCGCTGCAGGGCGCCACCTCGTTGCTGCAGGAGGTCAAGACCC
>CAYVGD010000160.1:0-6536 GCA_964450095.1 uncultured Polaromonas sp. | reverse complement strand
TCGGTGGGCAGGTGCAGCGTGAAGACCGAGCCCTGGCCGCCGCCCGGGCTTTCGGCGCGGATGCGACCGCCATGCTGCTCCAGCAGGCTTCTCACCAGCGCCAGCCCCAGCCCCAGGCCACCGTGCTGGCGGTCGCTGGTGCGCTCGCCCTGGGTGAACAGGTCGAAGATCACGGGCAGCAGCTCCGGTGCGATGCCGGTGCCGTTGTCGCGCACCACCAGGGTGGCCTGCCCGGCGTGGTCCTGGAGCTGCAACTCGATGCGGCCGCCGCGGGGCGTGTACTTGGCAGCGTTGCTCAGCAGGTTGCTCACCACCTGCGTGAGCCGCGCCGAATCGCCCTGCAGCACCACGGGCCGGTCGGGAAGTTCCAGCTGCAGCGCATGGCCGCAGGCTTCGATCAGCGGCTGCACCTGCTCGACGGCCAGTTGCACGGCCTCGCGCAGGTCCAGCGGCTCTTTTTGAAGGATCACCAGGCCGCGCGTGACCCGCGAGACATCGAGCAGGTCGTCGATGATGCGCCGCATGTGCGCGGCCTGCTGCACGATGACGCTGCCGGTGGCCTGGATGCGCGTGTCCTGGGCCGACAGCCGCTGCAGCATCTGCGCCCCCGTCATGATGGGCGCCAGCGGATTGCGCAGCTCATGGGCCAGCATGGCCAGGAACTCGTCCTTGCGCCGGTCCGCCAGGCGCAGCGCGTCGGCCAGTTCGTTGAGCTTGCGACCCTCGCGCAGCAGGGCCGCGTGCTGTTCGGACAGGCGGTCCAGCATCAGGTTGATGGAGTGGCCCACGGTGGCGACCTCGCGCGATGCACCGGGCAGTTCCACCCGGCCCGGGCTCAGGCCCTCCAGGCCCAGTTGGCGGGAGAAGTGGTGCAGCCGCCGCAGGTCGCGCGTGAGCAGCGCGCCAATGCGCATGCCCGCCAGCACGACGGTGGCAAACAGCACCAGCGCCAGCATCAGGATGAGCCCGTACTGCGGCGCCATCAGCGCAGTGCCCGCCGCCACCGTGGGCTCGCCCTGCACCCGAAAGCCCAGGCCGGCAAACACGTCGGGCGCGGGCACGGCCGCGCCCGATGCCAATGGGGCGGCTGCCTCTTTGGCCAAGGGGACGGGCCGCCCCCAGGCCAGCCGCAGCGACGGGTGGCTGAAGAGATCGCGCAGCGCCACCTTGTAGAGCAGCGCGCCTTCGGGCGTGGCGGTGCGCGAATAAATCAGCGGCTCCATGGCCACCAGTTCATCGCCCGAGGGCTGGCTGAAGATGCGCGCCACCGGACCGCTCTGGCCGGTGGCCAGGCGCTCACGCAGCCAGTCGCGTTGCTCGGGTGAGAAGCTGCCGTTGTTGCTGGCGATCTCGTCGCCCATGAAGTCGGTGAACAGCACCTGCACGGCAATGCCGTTGATCTGCCGGATGCCGGCCAGGAAAGGCTGCAGGTACACCTCCTTGCCGGCGCTGTCGACCAGGCCCGTGGCCAGGATGGTGCTGCCGGCCACCTCGGACATGCGCGAGGCAAAGGCCGCCAGGTTCTGGCCCACGGTGACCGCGTGGAACTGCCGCTCGCGGTTGGCCAGCTCCTGCTGGGACTGCTGGTTCTGGCGCGCCAGCAGCCACCAGGAGGCAAACGAGATCAACAGCAGCGTCACCGCGGCCAGCCCCGCCACTGCCAGGGCAAAGCGGCGTGTCAGGCTGGTGGGAAAGTGCAGACGCTCGAGCATGGGCGGGCAGCGGGATCGCTCGGTGCGGTTGCCCGGGCTCAGGCGGGCACCAGCACGCCGTCGGCGCGGTAGCGCGCCATGAACAGTTGCTGGCTGTCCAGGGCCTCGTGGCGTTGGGGCGTGAACGCCGGGGCGTAGCGGCGCACCAGGCCGGTGTGGGCGGGCAACTGCTCCAGGGCCTGGCGGATGGCCGCGCGGTCGGTCGAGCGTGCGCGTTGGATGGCCAGCGCCAGCAGGTGAACGGCGTCGTAGGCATGGGCCACGCCAACGGGGCTGGTGATGTCTTCGACACGCTGCAGACCAAAGCCTGCGGCGGTACCGATGAAGCGCGCCAGCGGCTCGCGCGCCGCGCGCATGAAGCTGAAGGTCTGCACCACGGAAAAATCCACCGCCTCCAGGGCGCTGCCGCAGGATTCCGCAAAGCGCCCGCCGGTCACGCCCCAGTGGCTGATGATGGGCACGCGCTGGTCGGGCGGCAGGACCGCGATCTCGCGCACCAGCACGGCGGCCTCGTCGTCGTTGGCCACCAGCACCACGGCGCGCGCGCCGGCGGCCAGGAGCTTGCGGTAGCGGTCCAGCAGGGAAGGCTCCTGCCAGTTGTACCAGGCGACCTCCGCGATGCGGGGGCTGCCCGGGCGCGCAACGTGGCGCTCTGCCGCGGCCATGTTGCTGCGGCCCCAGGAGGTGTTGGTGAGCAGGAGCCCGACGTCCATGATCCCGCGCCGTGCGGCGCTGCCCATCATGAAGGGCATGGCCAGGCTGTCGCGCAACGAGACGCGGAACACATAGCTGGGGTGGCCGGCCTCGTCGACCACCGCGTCGGCCGAGGACCACACCGCCATGAAGGGCAGCTGCAACTGGCGCAGCAGCGGCAGTTGCTCGATGATGACCGGGCTGAAGCGCCCACCCAGCACCGCCACCAGCCCGGGCATGGCGGCGAATTCCTTGATGTTGCGGATGCCGCGCGCCGCGATCGAGCGGTGATCGCGGGTGACCAGCGCAAGAGGCCGGCCGCCGAGCACGCCGCCCGCGCGGTTGACCTCGGCCATCGCGATGCGCGCTCCCAGCTCGACCGCCTGGGCGGAGGTGCTGTTGGCCAGACCGAATTCGCCATCGATGCCGATCAGCACGCTCGAGGACTCGGGCGCGGTGGGCGGGCTCGCCGGCGGGGAAGTTGGCTGCGAGGGCTGGGCCAGGGCCGGGACGGCGGGCAGCGAGGCCAAGGCCAGAATCGCGCGGCGGCGGTTGATGCTCGGCGGGGTGTGGCTCGGCAGGGCGTGGCCTGGCGTCAAGAAGTCGGAAGGCATGGAGGAAAACGTGGCAGGCGACGAAGGCCGGCAGGCGGGCAGACAAGCAGGCGGGCGAGTGGAAGCGCAAGAGCCTTCAGGCCGCCAGGGCGCGCCAGCTCATCCGCAGGGCCGGCAGTGTAGGACGAGGTGACGGTTTGTTACCGTAACCGTTGGTAACTCTGCGGCACCGCCACCGGTCCGCCTGGACCAGAAAGTACAGGTTACGAGCAGCCCGCAAAAGCCGCCCCCGCGCCCCGCTTCAGCCGCCGCTGCCCGGGCCCCGCTGGCGCTCGCGCTCCTGGCGGCGGCGCTTGGCCTTGTTGCGCGCCGGCGGCTCGGTGGCCGCACGCTCGCGCGCGAGTTCCTGCATCTTGTGGAGCAGTTCCCGGGCGCGCTTGTGACGGCGCTTGAGCCACAGGCGGCGCAGCAGGCTTCCGGCCAAAAAGCTCAGAAGCCCGGTGCCCAGGATGATGGCGATCGCGTTGGAATCCATGGCGGTGCGAGGGGTGCGGTGTGACTCAGGCCGGCAGGAAGATGGACTGCAGGTCGCTCAGGAAATCCAGGCCGCGGACGGTGGGACGCACACGGGCGAGATCGCGCTCGACCAGGCCGCGCGCCTCGGCCTCGGCCAGCCCCGGCGCCAAGGCCGACAGCGGCAGGCCGGTGCGGTCCGTGAAGTCCTGCAGCGCGAAG
This sequence comes from uncultured Polaromonas sp., assembly GCA_964450095.1. GTDB lineage: Bacteria > Pseudomonadota > Gammaproteobacteria > Burkholderiales > Burkholderiaceae_C > Polaromonas. The sequence goes on along the minus strand of CAYVGD010000160.1, from coordinate 2,842 downwards.
CCTTCGGCCAGGCGCGTGGCGTTGAGCATGAACTCGAAAGGCAGTTCGTTGCGCGCGACCTCGGTTTCCTGCGCGAGGGCGTCGCCCGCCAGGGCGCGTTCCATGTACAGGCGCGGCTCGCGCACCTTCACCTGGCGCACCACGCGGTGCGCAAAGCTCAGCTTGCCGTGGGCGCCCGCGCCGATGCCCAGGTAATCGCCGAACTGCCAGTAATTGAGGTTGTGCCAGCAGCGGTGGCCCGATTGGGCATAGGCCGACACCTCGTAGCGCGACAGGCCCGCCTCGGCCGTGCGGGCCGTGATGCGGTCGAGCATGTCGTAGGCAAGATCTTCCTCGGGCAGGGCCGGCGGGAACTTGGCGAAGTAGGTGTTGGGCTCGATGGTGAGGTGGTAGATCGAGATGTGCGGCGCCTTCAGCGCCAGGGCCTGGGACAGGTCGGCGTCGAGCGCGGCCATGTCCTGCCCGGGCAGGGCGTACATGAGGTCGAGGTTGAAGGTTTCGAAGCACTCGGCCGCCTCGCGGGCGGCGGCCAGCGCCTGGTGGCGGTCATGCACGCGGCCCAGGGCCTTCAGGTGCGTGTCATCGAAGCTCTGCACGCCCAGCGACAGCCGCGTGACGCCGGCGGCGCGAAAGGCGCGGAAGCGGTTTTTCTCGAAAGTGCCAGGGTTGGCCTCCAGCGTGACCTCGCAATCGGCCGACAGCTTCAGGCGTGCGCGCAGGTCCGCCAGCAGCCGGTCGATGGCGGCCGGCGAGAACAGGCTGGGCGTGCCCCCGCCGATGAAGATGCTGTGCACCGTGCGGCCCCAGATGAGCGGCAGTGACGCATCGAGGTCGGCCATGAGCGCATCCAGGTAGGGCTGCTCGGGCGGCTGGCCGCCGGCCATTTCGTGCGAATTGAAATCGCAGTACGGGCACTTCTTGAGGCACCAGGGCAGGTGCACGTAGAGCGACAGCGGCGGCAGCGAGCCCAGGCGCAGCGTGCCGGGGCGCATGTAGTGCTGGATGTCCTTCATGGCAGGTGCCATCAGGCCAGCCAGCGCTCGCGGATGAGGTCCGTCATCTGCCGGGCGGCGCGGCCGCGGTGGCTGTGCGCGTTCTTCACTTCCACAGGCAGCTCGGCGAAGGTCTTGCCGAACTCGGGAAGGAACATGACCGGGTCGAAGCCGAAGCCGTTGCTGCCGCGCCGCTCGGGCGCGATCTCGCCGGCCACGCGGCCCACGGCGATCAGCGGCTCGGGGTCTTCGGGCGAGCGCACGGCCACCAGGGTGCTCACCATGGCCGCGCGCCGGTCGGAGATGCCCTGCATCTGCTCCAGCAGCGCCGTGACGTTGGTGTCATCGCCCTTCGGATACCCGAACTGCATGGCGTAGTAGGCCGTGTCCACACCCGGCAGGCCGCCGAAGGCCTGGACGCAGAGGCCTGCGTCGTCGGCGATGGCCGGCAGGCCGCTTTCGCGCGCGGCATGGCGCGCCTTGGCCAGGGCGTTTTCCACGAAGGTGCGAAAAGGCTCCTCGGCCTCGCCGATGCCCAGCTCGGCCTGGCGCACCAGGGCCAGGCCCAGGGGCTGGAACATGACCTGCAGCTCAGCGAGCTTGCCGGCGTTGTTGGAAGCGAGGACGACTTTCATTCGCAATGCATGCGGTGGCGCGCGGGGGCTGGGGGCGCCTCAGCCGGCCAGCGGCTGGGCGAGCGCGGCCTTCTGCGCGGCCACCAGATCACGGATGCCCTGCTCGGCCAGCAGCAGCAGCTGATCCATCTCCTTGCGGGTGAAGGCCACGCCCTCGGCCGTGCCCTGCACCTCCACGTAGTGACCGGCCTCGGTCATGACCACGTTCATGTCGGTGTCGCAGGCCACGTCTTCCACGTACTCCAGGTCCAGCAGGGGCGTGCCCTCGACCAGGCCGACCGAGATCGCCGCCACATGGCCCAGGATGGGGCTGGCGGCGAGCTTGCCTTCGGCCAGCAGCCTCTGGACCGCGTCCTGGGCGGCCACGAAAGCACCCGTGATGGCGGCGGTGCGCGTACCACCGTCGGCCTGCAGCACGTCGCAGTCGAGGTGGATGGTGCGTTCGCCGAGCTTGGAGAGGTCGAACACGGTGCGCAGCGAACGGCCGATCAGGCGCTGGATCTCCTGGGTGCGGCCGCTTTGCTTGCCGCGCGCAGCCTCGCGGTCGCTGCGGGTGTGGGTGGCCCGCGGCAGCATGCCGTACTCGGCGGTGACCCAGCCCTGGCCGCTGCCACGCTTGTGCGGCGGCACCTTGTCTTCTACCGAGGCGGTGCACAGCACCTTGGTGTGGCCGAACTCGATCAGCACCGAGCCCTCGGCATGCATGGTGTAGCCGCGCGTGATGCGCACGGGGCGAAGCTGGTCGGGCCGGCGGTCGGCGCTGCGGGCAAAGCTCATGGCGGTCTTCCTCGGGAGGCCGGGTGCAAAACCGGCAATGGTAGCGGCAAAGGTCCGGGCCTCGTGTGCAACGCGCGGGCAGCTCGTGTGGAGGACCGGCACCGGCTGCCGCGGTCGCCCGGGCGGGCCGGGGTGCGGCAAGTAAACTAGCCGCCTCATCCGCGGGCCTGGCCTGCGCCCGCCCCCTTTCCTCATCTCTTGCGCATGGCAATCTTCAGCATGACCGGCTATGCCGCGGTGCAATCAGGCACCCCGGGCGCGACCGACGGCGACAACGCGCAGCAGCCGGGGCGCCTGGGCCTGGAAATCCGCGCCGTCAACAGCCGCTTCCTGGACCTCTCCTTTCGCCTGCCCGACGAACTGCGCCAGTGCGAGCCCGCCCTGCGCGAACTCCTCACCCAGCAGCTCAAGCGGGGCAAGGTGGAGGTGCGTGCAGGC
>CAYVGD010000159.1:0-6572 GCA_964450095.1 uncultured Polaromonas sp. | reverse complement strand
AGCCGGCGGTGGTGCCCACGGCCACCAGCAGGTCCATGTTGCCGGTGCCGGCCTTGAGTGCGTGCCAGGCGCCTCGGTAAAAGTGCGCGCCCAGCACGAACTGCACGGGCGTGGCCAGCAGGAACTGCAGCCAGGCCGGCGGCATCCGGTGCACCCCGCCGACCTGCATCAGCATGGGCAGCACCAGCGGCAGGGACAGCGCCAGCGCCCAGGCCACGGGCGCGAAGCCGGCCCAGGGCGAGGCGCTTGCTTCCTTGGCCTGCGCGTCGGGCTCGCGAACGCCGTAACCGGCGTTGCGCACCGCACGGCGCAGCAGGGCCTGGGCCTCGGTGCCGCTGGCAACGCTGCCGGCGCTCATGCGCACCCGCGCCGACTCGGTGGCCAGGTTGACCGAGGCCTCCTCCACGCCCGGGAGCTTGCGCAAGGCCTTCTCCACCCGCCCCACGCAAGAGGCGCAGGTCATGCCCTCGATGCCAAGCTGCACCGTGAGGCTTCCCGGCGTGGCCTCGGGCAGGGCGGGCGTGGCAGCTGTGGCGTTGTTCATGGCAACGAGCTTAAACCTTGCCACCGTGGCAGGGTCAAGCTGCTCCGCAGCGCGGGCCGCTGCCGGTCGCCCGCGCCGTGCCGGGCTGTACACAGACGCTGCCGGGCTTGACCTTGCCACCGTGGGAAGGTCCAGACTATGCTGCACCCCATGCCGCAAAGGAGCACTTCCATGAACCATCACCTTGCCGTGCAGGGCATGACCTGCGGCCACTGCGAACGCGCCGTCACCCAGGCCATCCTCGCGCTGGACCCCCAGGCGCAGGTGCGCATTGATCGGGCGGCTGGACAGGTGCTGGTGGTCAGCGAGCAGCCGCACGAGGCGCTGGCCGCCGCCATTGCCGAAGAGGGCTACACCGTGGCCGCGGCATGAAGGCGCAGGCGCTGCTGCAGATCGGCGAGGCGGCCGAGCGCTCGGGCGTGTCCAGCAAGATGGTGCGCCACTACGAGTCGCTGGGCCTGCTGGGCCGGGTGCAACGTTCCGACAGCGGCTACCGGCTCTACAGCGAGACCGACGTGCACGTGCTGCGCTTCATCAAGCGCGCGCGCGAACTGGGCTTTTCCATGGCCGAGATCGCCGAGTTGGTGGGGCTCTGGAAGGACAAGCGCCGCGCCAGCGCCAAGGTCAAGCGCATTGCGCAGCAGCACCTGGACGACTTGGCCCGCCGCGCCGCCGCACTCGAGGACATGCAGCGCACCTTGTCACAGCTGATCGCGGGCTGCCAGGGGAACGACCGGCCGGACTGCCCCATCCTGGAAGGTCTTTCCGGCCAGGGCTCGGAAACGAGCACTGGCAAGAACCCCGGCCCCATGCCGCGGCCGGGCTGCTGCTGAGCCTGCGCCTGCGCGTTACAAAGGGTCACCAGCCAGGCATGGGGCACACACATGCGGCGTGCAGACTTCAAGGCATGGCGGTGCTGCACCGCCCATGCCCTTCATCACCTCTGCAGAGCGCCCCATGAACCACCGCACACCCCGACCCCCCCAAACCCGCCACGGCGCCCGGCGCACGCTGGCCCTGGCCCTGTCCTGCCTGAGCCTGGTGGCCTGCGCACAGACCACAACACCACCGGGCGACGGCCCGGGCCCGCGCAGCGCCACAGGCGCGCAGGCCGCACCCGAGGCGGCACCGCGCCGCGCCGACGGCTGGCAGCGCCTGCAGGCCCAGCGCGGCCGCATGATGGAAGAACTCAAGGCCAAGCTGCAGATCACGCCGGCCCAGGAGCCGGCCTGGAGCCGCTTCACCGAGGCGCTGGGCAACACGCCTGCACCGCATGCTGCGCACGCTGGCCAGTGGCGCGAGATCGCGCAGCTGACCACACCCGAACGAATCGACCGCATGAAAGCGCTGCGGGCGCAGCACCACGCGGAAATGCTGGCCTACATGGACCGGCGGGGCGAAGCCACCAAGGCCTTCTACGCCAGCCTGGACGAGGCGCAGAAGAAAACCTTCGATGCGGAGACCGCGCGCTGGATGCAGGGCTGGACCCGCGGCCCGGAAGGCCAGGGCCACGGCCATGGGCACGGGCACGGGCATGGGGGCAGCCACGGCCAAGGCATGGGGCCCGCGCACGGCACGGGGCACACACCAGGCGAGCACATGATGGGCCCGGGCCGGGGCTGGAGCCGCTGAAAGTGCGGCCACCACGCGCTGGCGGCTGACAAGCCGCACGCACGCCGGCCGGGCGCTCAGCCTGGCCGCTGAATGTGCGCCTCAGCCCCCTCCCAAGGGGCGCACGCCGATGAGCGCCCCGTGCAGCCAGAAGGCAAAGGCCGCCCAGGCCACCCCACCGAGCAACACGGCCAGGAGCGTGCGCGACCCGCGCCCGGGCTGGCGGACCACGCCTTCTCGCCGGTCGCGCCGCCGCGAGGCGGCATACAGCACCACCGCCCAGGCCAGGAAGGCACCGAACAGCAGCACGTGGGCGAGCAGCCCGTTGGCCAGCAGGTGAGCCAGGGCCCAAGCCTTGACGCCCAGCACCATGGGGTGGCCCAGCCGTGCCTTGATCTGGTTGCCTGGCACGTAGGCCGCGGCCAGCAGCACAAAACTCAGCAGGGTGAGCAGCGAGGCCAGGTGCCGCATGCCCACCGGCGGCTGCCACAGCAGCACGGGCTGCTGCCGCGCCAGGCCCCAGCCCCACACGAGCAGCACCAGCCCCGCCAGCGACAGCAGCGAGTACAGGCCCTTGAAACGGTTCTCGCCCAGGCGCGCGACCATGCCATCGCGCAGGCCAGGGCCCCAGATGCGCATGGAATGGACACCCAGGAACAACGCGAGGCCGGCGATCAGCACGAGCATGGAACTCTCCCTCTGTGGATTGGAATGCGCGCAATGCGCCGCGCGAGTATAGGAAGCGGGCAACGCCCCTGCCGAGTTGTCCGGGCGCGGCCCCTGTCCTACACGGGCTGTGGCGGTTTCCAAGGTACAACCACGCCTGCTTCCGCACCAACATCCATGCTTCGTCAGCGCACCGATCCCCAGCACCCCGAGGCCCTGGTCCACAAGCCGGTCCGCCACGGGCCGGGCCACCGAACCACCGGCCACTTCTCGTTCAAGGTCATGACCGTGAACATCCACAAGGGTTTCACCGCCTTCAACCGACGCTTCATGCTGCATGAGCTGCGTGAGGCCGTGCGCAGCGTGGGTGCGGACGTGGTGTTCCTGCAGGAAGTGGCGGGAAACCACGTCACGCACCCCGAGCGCTGGGAGAACTACCCCGAGGCGCCGCACTACGAATTCCTGGCCGACAGCATCTGGCCGCAGTACGCCTACGGGCGCAACGCGGTCTACACCGACGGCCACCATGGCAATGCGGTGCTCTCGAAGTTCCCCATCGTGCACTACGAGAACCGCGACGTCTCCATCAGCGGCCCCGAACGCCGCGGCCTGCTGCACTGCGTGCTGGAACTGCCCGAGGGGCGCGGCCCGGTGCATGCCATCTGCGTGCACCTGGGCCTGCTGGAGACGCACCGTCGGCTGCAGATGAACATGCTGTGCAAGATGGTGCGCGAGGACGTGCCGGCCGACGCACCGGTGGTGGTGGCCGGGGACTTCAACGACTGGCGCCGCCGTGCGCACGACGTGCTCGAGGAAGGCGCCGGGCTGCACGAAGTCTTCGTGAAAGCCCATGGCCGGCCGGCGCGCACCTTTCCGGCGCGCATGCCGCTGCTGCACCTGGACCGCATCTACGTGCGCAACGCCGTGGCGCATTCGCCCCTGGTGCTGCCGCGCAAACCCTGGTCGCACCTGTCGGACCACGCCCCCCTGGCAGCGGAGATCGCGCTGTGAACCGCTAGAAGGCCCTGCGTCCGCTTCGTGCGGGCCCGCCCCTCCATGAAAGCCCGCTGGATCCCTGGAAACCATGTGCAGCTCCTCGAAAACGGCGAGGAGTTTTTCCCCCGGGTGCTGCAGGCCATCGCATCGGCAAGGCACGAGGTGCTGCTGGAGACCTTCATCCTGTTCGAGGACAAGGTGGGCCTGGCCCTGCATGCGGCGCTGCTCGAGGCAGCTGGCCGGGGCGCGCGGGTGGACATCACGATCGACGGTTTCGGCTCGCCGGACCTCTCGGATGCCTTCATCGGCACACTCACCGATGCGGGCGTGCGCGTGCATGTGTTCGACCCCGCGCCACGGCTGTGGGGCTGGCGCACCAACGTGTTCCGCCGGCTGCACCGCAAGATCGTGGTGGTGGACGGCCAGCGCGCCTTCGTGGGGGGCATCAACTTCTCGGCCGACCACCTGCTGGACTACGGCCCCGAGGCCAAGCAGGACTATTCGGTGGAAATCCAGGGTCCCCTGGTGGCGCACATCCGCGGGTTTGCAGTGCGTGCCATCGCGGCCGGCCACCGTTCGCGCCAGGCCCGCCGGCCTTCCGCAGAAGAAGTGTTCCAGCGCTTTCCGCCACTGCCCGAGCTGCCCCCCGCCGCAGGGGAGATGGCCACGCTGTTCGTCACGCGCGACAACCACCGACACACGCACGACATCGAGCAGCACTACCGCATCGCCATCCGCGCGGCGCGCAAGCGCGTGGTGATCGCCAACGCCTATTTCTTTCCCGGCTACCGGCTGCTGCGCGAGATGCGGCGCGCGGCGCGGCGCGGCGTGCAGGTGGAGCTGATCCTGCAGGGCGAGCCGGACATGCCCATCGTCAAGACCGCCGCCAGCATGCTCTACCACCACCTGCTGACCGCGGGTGTGCGCATCTACGAATACTGTGAGCGGCCGCTGCACGGAAAGGTCGCCACCAGCGACGACGAATGGGCCACGGTGGGCTCGAGCAACCTCGACCCGCTGAGCCTGGCGCTCAACCTGGAGGCCAACGTCATCATCCGCGACCGCGACTTCAACCGCCAGCTCACCGAGCGGCTGGACCTGTTGATCGGCCAGCGCTGCAAGCAGATCCTGGCGCACGAGTTGGAGGAGTCGAGTCGCTGGCGCCTGGTGCGCAGCTTTTTCCTGTTCCACGTGCTCAGGCGCTACCCGTCGTGGGCCGGCTGGCTGCCCGCGCACCAGCCGCGCCTGGCACCGGCCGAGCAGTTGCTCAAGGCCGGCGCCGATCGGCTGAGCGGCTGAAAACGGCCCCATGCCTGGTTCATCCTCCCAGACCCTGGAGCGGCCCGCATCCGAGGGCGGCTGGCTGCAGCGCCAGCCCTGGTGGCCCTGGAGCCGGCGCCTCCTGCTCACCGCCTTCCTCGGCGCCGTGGGCTGGCTGGTCTGGCGGCAGGCGCAGCAGGTGCAGTGGGACCAGGTGTGGCAGAGCATCCTGGCCCTGCCCCGCAGCACGCTGTGGCTGGGCGCGGGCCTGGCAGTGCTGAGCTACGGCATCTACAGCAGCTTCGACCTCGTGGGCCGGCGCTACAGCGGCCACCGCGTCAAGCCGCGGGCGGTCATGGCCGTCACCTTCATCTGCTACGCCTTCAACCTGAACCTGGGCTCCCTGGTGGGCGGCTTTGCCTTCCGTTTCCGGCTCTACACGCGGCTGGGCCTGAACTATGCACAGGTCACCCAGGTGCTGAGCCTGTCCATGGTGACCAACTGGCTGGGTTACCTGCTCCTGGCCGGATCTCTTTTCATGCTTCGCCCCTTGCCCCTGCCCGCCACCTGGGGTGTGGACCGGGTGGGGTTGCAACTGCTGGGCATGGTGCTGGTGCTGCTGGGCCTGGGCTACCTGGGGCTGTGCGCTTTTTCAGCCCAGCGCAGCTTCACGCTGCGGGGCCGCACGTTCGACCTGCCCTCGGGGCGCATGGCTTGGCTGCAGGCGGGCCTGGGCCTGTCGAACTGGACGGTGCAGGGCCTGCTGATCACCCAGCTCATGCCGCCGCAGATCGATGCGGCGTCGGCGGTCACGGTGCTGCTGCTGGGCGCCATCGCTGGCGTGATCACGCACGTGCCGGCCGGGCTGGGCGTGCTGGAGACGGTGTTCATCAGCCTGCTGGCCCACCGCGCGCCAGCGCACCAGCTTCTGGCGGCCCTGCTCGCCTACCGCCTCATCTACTACCTCGTGCCCCTGGCCCTGGCGGTGGCCTTATACGGCTTCATGGAGTGGCGCGGCAGGCGGCTTGCGCAATGAAAAAGCGCATCACCCGGGGAGGGTGACGCGCTTCGTGCGGGCTTGCAGGCGGGGGCTGCGGCGGTCCGCAGGCACGCGGCCTGCAATGGCTCACTTGCCGTCGGGCAACTCGATCTTGACTTCCAGCACGTCCAGGTTGTCCTGGCGCTCGAGGTTGACCTTGATGTCGTCGGGATGGATCTGGATGTACTTGGAGATCACCGCCACCAGGTCGCGCTGCAGTTGGGGCAGGTAGTCGGGCTGGTGGTTGCGGCCACCCGTGCGCTCGTGCGCCAGAATGATCTGCAGCCGCTCCTTGGCGACGCTGGCGGTCTTTTTCTTCTCACCCAGCAGGAAGGACAGGAACGACGCCATGGTCAGCGGCCTCCGAACAGGCGCTTGAGGAAGCCCTGCTTCTGTGCGTCCCTTCCTCTTCCTCCTCGGGTTCTACTTTTTTACGCTTCTTAGGGCGTTCTTCCT
>CAYVGD010000158.1:0-6597 GCA_964450095.1 uncultured Polaromonas sp. | reverse complement strand
GCCGGCACGTCGGCCGACAGGCGCTCGAAGGAAGACACCGGGGTCTGCCCGGCCAGCGGCTGGCCTTCCTGGGCCAGAGCCATGAGCTGGAGCCGGTGGGGCTGCGGGGTGCGGGACATGCGAGTCAGTGTAAGAGAATCGCCCCCATGAATCCGAGCTCCACCGCGGGACAGGCGACCCCGCCCAGCCGCCCTCCCCGCCTGATCCTGGCCTCCACCTCACGCTACCGGCGCGAGCTGCTCGAGCGGCTGCGCCAGCCCTTCGAATGGATGGCCCCGGAGGTGGACGAGACGCCAGCGCCCGGCGAGGCACCGGCGGCGCTGGCCCACCGGCTGGCGCTGGCCAAGGCGAACGCAGTGGCGGCCCGCCATCCCGAGGCCTGGGTGATCGGCTCCGACCAGGTCGCCGACCTGGCGGGCGAACCGCTGGGCAAGCCCGGCACGCACGAGCGCGCCGTGCACCAACTCGAGCGCATGCGCGGCCAGAACGTGGTGTTCCAGACGGCCGTGGCGGTGGTGCATCAGGCCAGCGGCTTTGCCGCATGCGACCTCGCCCAGGTGCAGGTGCGGTTCAGGCACCTGGACAGCGCCGAGATCGAGGCCTACCTGCACGCCGAGCAGCCCTACGACTGCGCCGGCAGCGCCAAGAGCGAAGGACTGGGCATCGCCCTGCTGGAGGCCATCGACAGCGACGATCCCACGGCGCTCATCGGCCTGCCCCTGATCCGCACCTGCCGCCTGCTGCGGGCCGCGGGGCTGCCCCTGCTCGCGCTGTCGCCGGTTGGCGCAGCGCCCGGGCGGTGAGCGCGGACCGCCCCGGCCTGGGCCGGCTCTACCTGGTCCCAGCCCCCCTGGACTTCGGCTGCGACACCCAGGCGCCGCTGGCCCAGGTGATGCCCGAGGGCACCCTGGCCGTCGCTTCGCGCCTGGCCTGCTGGATCAGTGAGAACGCGCGCAGCACCCGTGCCTACCTCAAGCGCGTGGCCGAAAGCCATCCCCTGGCCCAGCCGCTGCAGGCCCTGCAAATCCAGGAGCTGCCGCGCCAGGTGCACAAGAAGGGCGATCACGGCGGCGGGTTCGACGCCCGCCCCCTGCTCGCGCCGGCCCTGCAGGGCCAGGACATCGGCCTGGTGAGCGAGGCCGGCATGCCAGCGATTGCCGATCCAGGCTCCTCCGTGGTTCGGGCGGCGCACGAACTGGGCATGGCGGTCCTGCCGCTCACCGGGCCGGTCTCGCTGCTGCTGGCCCTGGCCGCCAGCGGCCTCAGTGGCCAGAGCTTCGCCTTCGTGGGCTACCTGCCGCAGGAGGCCACGGAGCGCGCGGCGCGGCTGCGGCAGTTGGAGTCGCTGGCGCTGCGCACCGGGCAGACCCAGTTGTTCATCGAGACCCCTTACCGCAACGCGGCTGTGTTCAGTGCCCTGCTGCAGACGCTGCAGCCCGCCACCCGGGTGGCCCTGGCCACGGGCCTGACGCTGGAGACTGGGTGGAACCGCAGCCTGAGCGTTGCGCAGTGGAAAAAGCAGGCAGCGCCAGCGCTTGCGCTGCCGGCGGTTTTCATGATCGGGCGCTGAAAGAGCCAGGGCCCGTGCGGGTATGCGCCAGCGCTCGGTGACTGGCGGGTAGCGAGGAGGCCGGGGTCAGGTGATGGGGTCCGAACGCCAGCTTGCCACGGCGTGGCCGTGGCTCGCTTTCATGCCCCGAAGCAGGGCCCGGCCCGAACCGGTTTCCCCGCGCACTGGCGCGGCTCAGCGGAAAGCCGGCGTGCTCTGGAGCGCGCGCACCGCAGACTCGCCAAAGGCTGCGCCGAAACGCTTGGCCAGTCTCTCGGCGACGTTCTCGCGCCGGGTGTAATCGGTGATCTCCTCGGCCTTGATCACCTCGCGCGCCACGAACTCGAGGCTGCCCAATTGGTCTGCCAGGCCCAGCTCAACCGCCTGCTGGCCGCTCCAGAACAGGCCGCTGAAGGTGTCAGCATGCGGCTTGAGCCGGTCGCCCCGGCCGTCCTTCACGGCGGTGATGAACTGCTGGTGGATCTGGTCGAGCAGGCCCTGCGCGTAGGCACGCTGCTTTTCGCTCAAGGGACTGAACGGGTCGAGAAAGCCCTTGTTCTCGCCGGCCGTGAGCAGACGCCGGTCGATGCCGAGCTTGTTCATGAGGCCGTTGAAGCCGAAGCCGTCCATCAGCACGCCGATGCTGCCCACGATGCTGGCCTTGTCCACGTAGATCTGGTCGGCCGAGACGGCGATGTAGTAGGCCGCCGACGCGCAGGCCTCCTCCACCACCGCATACACAGGCTTGCCGTGCTTGGCTTTGAGGCGCCGCACCTCTTCATTGATGAGTCCGGCCTGCACCGGGCTGCCGCCCGGGGAGTTGATGAGCAGCACCACGGCGCGGGCGCCCTCGTCCTCGAAGGCCGCCTTGAGCGAAGCATTGATGGCCTCGGCGCTGGCCTCGGAGCCCGAGGCAATTTCGCCGCGCACCTCAATCAGCGCCGTGTGCGGTGTGCTGGGGTTGGCGGCGGTGGGCCCCCGGGAGAACAGCAACCAGGCCAGGCCAAGGAAGAAAAGCAACCAGGCCAGACGCAGGCCGTTGCGCCAGCGGCGGGCGATGCGCTGCTCCTGCAGGCTGGCAAAAGCCAGCCGCTCGAGCGTGTTGCGCTCCCAGGCGCCCTCGGACCTGGCCGGGGCGGTCGGGGCAGACCCGGGCACCGAGGCGGACACGGACGCAGCCGCTGGTGAGCCCTGCGGCTCCTGGGGTGCCGGGTGCGGAGGGGACGGCTCGGGGGGCGCAGAGGGCTCTTGCATGCTGCGAGTTTAGAACTCCAGGGGCCGGGCAATGTACGTGGGGTGCCAGAAGACCACACCGTCGGCCTCGGAGAGCTCGATCTTGACCAGGCCACCCCGGCAGGGGCCGCCGGTGCAGGCGCCGGTGTCGGGCTGGTAGGTCGCGCCGTGGCTGGCGCACAGCAGCCAGTGGCCCGAGTCGTCGAAGAAGCGGTCGGGCTGCCAGTCCATTTCCATGGCCACATGGCTGCAGCGGTTGAGGTAAGCGTGCGCACGGCCTTGCCAGCGGATGGCAAAAGCCCGGCAGGTCTGGCCGCCGTAGGCCAGATCGAAGGGCACGGCGCGCCCGCCTTCGACCAAGTCTCGGGCGTGGCACAGTGCAACGCGCTCCTGCGCGCCCGGGGTATCTGCTGGGGCCGGGTCGGTCATGCCTTTTCACTCCTTGCCTGCGTTTGCACGGAATTGACCGGCTCAGCCGTGGCGCAACAGCCACCCGTGCAGTTCGGACACCGAATGCACCACGGCCCGGGGACCGAGCGCACTGAAGGCCGCAGGCTCGTGCGCGCCGTAACTCACGGCGACGCTGGAGCAGCCGGCGTTCAGCGCCATCTGGAGGTCGTGCGTGGTGTCACCGACCATGAGCGTGCGCTCGGGCGACACGTCGAATTCGGCCATCAGCTCCTGCAGCATCAGCGGATGCGGCTTGCCCTCGGTCTCGTCGGCGGTGCGCGAGCCGTCGAAGCGGCCGTGCAGTTCAACGCTGCGCAGTGCCTCGTCCAGCCCCCTGCGTGACTTGCCCGTGGCCACCGTCAGCAGATGACCGCGCTGGCGCAAATCGTCCAGCAGGGGCAGCACGCCTTCAAAAAGGCTCAGGTCGTCCTGGTGGCACATGTAGTGGAAGCGATAGCGCTCCCCCAGCCGCGGGTAGAGCGCCTGCGGCACATCGGGCGCGGCATGGGCCAGGGCTTGCATGAGGCCCATGCCAATCACGTAGGCCGCAGCCTCGCGCGAAGGCACCGTGCCGCCCACGTCACGCACCGCCTCCTGGATGCAGCGCGCGATGATGGCGGTGGAATCGAACAGGGTGCCGTCCCAGTCGAAGGCGATCAGGTCAAACTGGCGGTTCATCGGGCACGAGTCCTTGAAGTTCGGGGGGCAGGGTCGCCTCCAGCTTCATCCGCTTGCCGGTGGCCGGGTGGGTGAAGGCCAGGCGCCAGGCGTGCAGGAACATGCGCTCCAGGGCGCCGGCTTTGTGCAGGCGCTTGTTGGCCTCGAAATCGCCATACTTGTCATCGCCCAGGATGGGATGGCCTTCGCCGGCCAGGTGTACGCGGATCTGGTGCGTGCGGCCCGTCTTGATGGTCACCTCCAGCAGGCTGGCCTCGCCCACATCGGGCAAGTCCAGCCGCCGCTGCACCTTCACCAGGCTCACGGCCCGCAGGGCGTCGGGGTGGTCCCGGGCGACGCTGCGCACGCGCCGCTCGCCGTCGGGCAGCAGGTACTTCTGCAAGGGCTTGTCCAGCACCTTGAGCTTGTCGGGCCAGTGGCCGCGCACCAGTGCCAGATACACCTTGTCAGTGCCACGCTCCCTGAACTGCTCCTGCAGGTTCTTGAGCGCCATGCGCTTTTTGGCCACCAGCAAAATGCCGCTGGTCTCGCGGTCCAGGCGGTGCACCAATTCCAGGAACTTCTCGCCAGGCCGCGCCATGCGCAACTGCTCGATCACCCCGAAGGCCACCCCGCTGCCGCCGTGCACGGCCACGCCCGCGGGCTTGTTCAGGGCGACCAGGTGCTCGTCCTCCAGCAAAAGCGGGAACTGCCGGGCGGGCGCCGCGCCACCCAGGGTGGAACTGGCGCCGTCTCGGTGGACTTCCACCGCCCGGGCCTTCTCGTCGGCGCGGGCCGAGGTGCGCACCGGCGGCAGGCGCACCACGTCGCCCGCCTCGATGCGGGTGTCCGCAGACGCCCGGCCCTTGTTGATGCGCACCTCGCCGCTGCGGATGATGCGGTAGACGTGTGTCTTGGGCACGCCCTTGAGCTGCCGGATGAGGAAATTGTCCAGCCGCTGCCCGGCCAGGTCCGCATCGACCGTGACCAGGCGGGCCTCTGGCGGAACAGAAGGAACGGGGGGGGCCACAGGGGCCTGGCGCGGGGGTTTACCCGGACCGGAGGCGGTCCCGGAGGGCCGGCGACCTGCCCCTATAATGAGTTTCACTAGCGCTGCGCTGTAAGTGGTTGATTTGGCTGGCAGTTTAGACCACCCACATCCCCCAAGGTCACAGCGGCGCTGGCGGTCGACACCTGCTGACCGCGGATGCCGAGGGAACAGGCCCAGCGCCCCCCGCTCGCCACTGCGGTGCAGTTGACTCGACGCGAAGCGAACACACACGGAATACCCAAGCAGGCAGCCCGACCGGCTGCCCGCGGATCCAGGTGAGATCGACGTCCTCCAAGGGATACGCCCCGATGACATTTTTGCTGGGACTGCTTTTTCTGGGCCTGTGGCGCGCGAGCGTGCCAACGGGTGGCCCGGCGTGGCCCTCCCGCTTTGTTGTCCCGGCCAGCGCTGCATCACAGCCCGCCCCCTCCCGCCAGGCCCCGGATCGCCTCATCCACGCGCCCCCGCCCCCACGCCTGACCTGATCCGCTCCACCCGAGCACCATCGCGTCGGGCCCCCAGGGCTCATCGGCAATTCCCCCTCGTTCGCGCCGCGCCGGCTCCAGGTGTCATGTGCCCCGCATGGGGCTTTGACGTGAACGAGAACGACAAGGAATTCCGATGAAACGGATGCTGATCAACGCCACCCAGGCCGAAGAACGCCGGTTGGCCATCGTCGATGGACAAAAGCTCCTCGACTACGAAATCGAAATCGAAGGGCGCGAGCAGCGCAAGGGCAACATCTACAAGGCCGTGGTCACGCGCGTGGAGCCTTCGCTGGAAGCCTGCTTCGTGGACTATGGCGAGGACCGCCACGGCTTCCTGCCGTTCAAGGAAATTTCGAAGCAGTACTTCGCCTCGGGCGTGTCGGTGAGCCAGGCGCGCATCAACGACGTGATCCGCGAAGGCCAGGAACTCATGGTCCAGGTGGAAAAGGAAGAGCGCGGCAACAAGGGTGCGGCGCTCACCACCTTCATCTCCCTGGCCGGCCGCTATGTGGTGCTGATGCCCAACAACCCGCGCGGCGGCGGCGTGAGCCGGCGCATCGAGGGCGAGGACCGGGCCGAGCTCAAGGAGGCCATGGACCAACTGGAGTATCCCAACGGCATGTCCATCATCGCGCGCACCGCCGGCATCGGCCGCACCGCGCCCGAACTGCAGTGGGACCTGAACTACCTGCTCAAGCTCTGGAACGCCATCGACGGCGCCGGCAAGGGCGGCAAGGGCGCCTTCCTGATCTACCAGGAATCGAGCCTGGTGATCCGCGCCATTCGCGACTACTTCAACAGCGACATCGGCGACATCCTGATCGACACCGACGACATCTACGAACAGGCCCGCCAGTTCATGGGCCACGTGATGCCGGAGCACGAACACCGGGTCAAGCGCTACCGCGACGACGCGCCGCTGTTCTCGCGCTTCCAGATCGAGCACCAGATCGAGTCGGCCTATGCCCGCACCGTGCAACTGCCCTCGGGCGGCGCGATCGTGATCGACCACACCGAGGCCCTGGTCTCGGTGGACGTCAACTCGGCCCGCTCCATCAAGGGCGGCGACATCGAGGAGACCGCCACCCGCACCAACCTGGAAGCCGCCGACGAGGTGGCCCGCCAGATGCGCCTGCGCGACCTCGGCGGCCTGATCGTGATCGACTTCA
>CAYVGD010000157.1:2672-6661 GCA_964450095.1 uncultured Polaromonas sp. | reverse complement strand
GAATTCTTCACCCACCCCGAGAACCGCCAGCCGCGCACCAAGGACTTTCTCTCGAAGATCCTGGGCCACTGAACGGGCGCGGGGCCCGCCCCGTCACCGCAGGAAGCCGATGTCGCGCCGCTCGCGGATGTCGGGCTTGATGCGGTGCTCGGCCTCGAGCTGCACCAGGAACTCGTCGGGCTTCAGGGCCGCCGCGAGGATGTCCACCTGCCGGCGCACGGCGGCGAAGTCGCCGGGGCAGAGCGCATCCAGCCGGGACAGCCGCCGGCACGCGTCCTCGGTGAGCGCCGAGGCGTCACCGGCCAGCGCCTCGGTGATGAACATCTGCTCGCGCTGCGGCGCCGACAGCGGCATGAACCGGATCTTGAACGTGAAGCGGCGCAGCGCCGCCTGGTCCAGCCGGTCCATGAGGTTGGTGGTGCAGATGAAGATGCCCGCGTAGCGCTCCATGCCCTGCAGCATCTCGTTGACCTCGGTCACCTCGTAAGTGCGCTGCGCGCCGCGGCGGTCCTGCAGGAAGCTGTCGGCCTCGTCGAGCAGCAGCACGGCTTTCTCGGTCTCGGCCTCGCGGAACATGGCGGCCATGTTCTGCTCGGTCTCGCCCACGTACTTGCTCATGAGGTCGCTGGCCTGCTTGATCAGCAGCGGCTGATCGAGCGTGCGCGCGATGTGCTCGGCCAGCGCGGTCTTGCCGGTGC
The DNA here is from genome assembly GCA_964450095.1 of uncultured Polaromonas sp. Taxonomy (GTDB): domain Bacteria; phylum Pseudomonadota; class Gammaproteobacteria; order Burkholderiales; family Burkholderiaceae_C; genus Polaromonas. Next base: position 5,963 of record CAYVGD010000157.1, on the reverse strand, counting down.
CCGGCGGGCCCCAGAAGCACAACGTTCCGTGACCGCGGTTCTTGAGCGCCTCGATGATGCGCGGCAGCTCGAAGCGCGTCTCGACGTTGAGCATGCCCAGGTCGTAGGTGGTGACGCTGGGCCGGCCCTGAGCGGCTTCGCGCTTGCCCAGCGCGCGGTCGGCGTTGTGCAGTTGGCGCTCGATCAGGCGCTCCATGCCCGCGGCCTGCGCCTCGGTGGCCGCGCCGGGCTCACAGGCCAGGCGTGCAAAGCGCACGGCGGTGCGGATCTGCGCGGGCGTGAGGCCCTTGCGTGCGGTCAGCCGCCCGACAAATTCGCTGCTGACCGGCACATCCTCCAGGGTCTTGCGCACCAGGCCCTCGCGCGCGCCCGGGGGGGGCGAACGCAGCTCCAGGTGGTAGGCAAAGCGCCGGCGAAAAGCCGGGTCGATCTGCTCGATGCGGTTGGTCACCCAGAGGGTGGGCACGCTGTTGGATTCGAGGATCTGGTTCACCCAGGCCTTGCCGTTGACCGAATGGCTGGATGCGGCCGCCTGCTCGGAGCGCGCCATGAGCTGTGCGGCCTCGTTGGAGATGGGCGGGAACACGTCCTCCACCTCGTCGAACAGCAGGGCCGCGGAATAGCTGCTCTTGAGGAACACCTGCGCGATCTGCAGCGAGCGGTAGCGGTCGCGCCCCGAGAGCGAGTTGCCGTCGCGGTCGGCGTATTCCACCTCGAACAGGTCGAGCCCCGCGGCGCGGGCCACCACCTTGGCCAGCTCGGTCTTGCCGGTGCCCGGGGGGCCGTAGAGCAGCACGTTCACGCCAGCCTCACGCTGGGCCACCGCGCGCCTGAGCAGCGTCACCAGCACCTGCGCGTCGTCGGCCACGTAGTCGAAGTCGCCGGGCTCCAGGTGGCTGGGGGTGACCGGGCGGGTGAACACGGCCATCAGCTCATGGTGGTCGCGGTACTCGCGCATGAGCACGGGTGGGAGTTTCTCGCTGACCTTCATCAGGTCGGCCAGGTCGGTGATGTTGTGCTCGGAGATGAGGTTCTCCACCATGCCGATGCGCTCCAGGCGCGATCCGGCCCGCAGCGCCTCGGCCACCTCCGGGGCCTTCACGCCCGCCACATCGGCGATGGCGGCATACGCTTCGGGGGCGTTGCTCACCTTGAATTCCACCAGCAGCGAACGCAGGTCGCGCTGGTAGCGCGCCAACGTCCCGTAGAGGAGCAGCGCGCGCTCGGCGCGGTTGAGCTGCAGCAGCGTGGCGAGCGAGTCGATGTTCTTTTCCACCAGGGTGGACTGCTTTTTCAGCGACTGGGTGAGCCATTCGCCGGTGGCCGCCAGCACCGACAGCAGGTCCTTGGGCTGGTCCTTGGCGTATTCGTCCAGGTAGAAGAACAGCGTTCCCTCCTCGTAGGGCCCGCGCCAGGCGCCATAACGCGCCAGGAATTCGGCATGGCTCAGGGCTTCATGGCCCTGCCAGAGCTCGTTGTCCTTGCAGCGCCGCTCCAGGAAGGCACGCAGGCGCTGCAGCGCCGGCAGCGGCCACACCAGGTGGCGGCCCGACAGCGAGAGCAGGCTGTTGAGGTCGCGCCGCACGTTGAACTTGGCGCCCTGCCGGGCCGCCAGGGTCAGCACGAACTGCGAGCACATCAGGTCCAGCACGGGCGCATCCCGGAGGCCCGGGGACAGCATCAAAGCACCTTGCTGGTCGTTGGACGAACGCTTGCCCATGGCAGAAGCTCCTGAAAGAGAAACGGTCAACCGCCTTTGGTTGTTTTTCTTTCTTGGCAATCGAGGCTCCACCATAGCGCAGGCGTTCGCTTCTTGGAACATCCCCATCGCGCCGGTGGGCAGCAGCCACCCGTCTCGCACGATACGCTCGTTTTGCAGGCCACGGGCTCTCGCCAAAGCGGCGTGTTTCGGACAAACTCATCTGTCACAAACAAAAATCACGGATACATGCCTTCTTTCCATGACATCGAGCTCGCCGCACAGCGACTGAAGGGCCAAGTGCTGGACACCCCCTGCGTGGCGTCACAGACCTTGTCGCAGATCACCGGTTGCGAGGTCTTCCTCAAGTTCGAGAACCTGCAATACACCGCCTCCTTCAAGGAGCGCGGCGCCTGCAACAAGCTGTCGCAACTGGATGCGGCTGAGCGCTCGCGCGGCGTGGTGGCCATGAGCGCGGGCAACCACGCCCAGGGCGTGGCCTACCATGCCCAGCGCCTGGGCCTGCGCGCGGTGATCGTGATGCCGCGCTTCACGCCGGGCGTGAAGGTCGAACGCACGCGTGGCTTTGGCGCCGAGGTGATCCTGCACGGCGACACCCTGGACGAGGCTCGCGCGCATGCGCTCGAGCTGGTCCAGACGCAGGGCCTGGTGCTGGTGCACCCCTACGACGACGAGGCCGTCATCGCCGGCCAGGGCTCGGTGGCGCTGGAGATGCTGCGCGCCCAGCCCGACCTGCAGGTGCTGGTGGTGGCCGTGGGCGGCGGCGGTCTGATCGCAGGCATGGCCACGGCGGCCAAGGCGCTCAACCCCGGCATCGAGGTGGTCGGCGTGCAGGCCAGCCGCTTTCCCGCCATGGTCAATGCCGTCACGGGCACGGCGCATCCGCAGGGGCACACCACGATCGCCGAAGGCATTGCCGTCGGCACGCCCGGACGCCTCACGCAGGCCATCGTGCGCGAGAAGGTGGACGACCTGCTCCTGGTGGACGAGGGCGACATCGAGCAGGCCATCGTGATGCTGCTGGAGGTGGAAAAAACGCTGGTGGAAGGCGCGGGCGCCGCCGGCCTGGCGGCGCTTTTGAAGCACCCGGCGCGCTTTGCCGGCAAGAAGGTGGGGCTGGTTCTGTGCGGCGGCAACATCGACCCGCTGGTGCTGGCTTCCATCATCGAGCGCGGCATGGTGCGGGCCGGCCGGCTCGCGCGCATCCGGGTGAGCGCGCGCGACGTGCCGGGCTCGCTGGCGCGCATCACGGCCACGGTGGCCGATGCGGGCGCCAACATCGACGAGGTGCACCACCAGCGCGCCTTCAGCCTGCAGCCGGTTCAGAGCGTGGACATCGAACTGGTGGTCCAGACCCGCGGCCGCGAGCACCTGGCCGAGGTGCTGCAGGCCCTGCAGAACGCCGGCTTCGAGGCGGCCGAGCAGCACTGAAAGAACACCCTGCAGAACGCGCCCGGGCCGTGGCTCGTGGCTCGTGGCTCGTGGCTCGTGGCTCGTGGCTCGTGGCTCGTGGCTTGTGGCTCGTGGCTCGTGGCTCGTGGCTCGTGGCTCGTGGCTCGTGGCTTGTGGCT
>CAYVGD010000157.1:0-2572 GCA_964450095.1 uncultured Polaromonas sp. | reverse complement strand
GTGGCTCGTGGCTCGTGGCTCGTGGCTCGTGGCTCGTGGCTCGTGGCTTGTGGCTCGTGGCTCGTGGCTCGTGGCTCGTGGCTCGTGGCTTGTGGCTTGTGGCTTGTGGCCAGGGCTGCGGGTCAGTGGGCCTGCGGACTTCCACCTCTGCGGCTCGTTGGCTCTGAGAGTCAGCGGCTCTGCGTGGCAGCTTCAACACGTGCCTGCTGACACCCGCGACAAGAAGAGCTGCCTGAACTGCTGGTCAGGCGCAAACCACGTCCCTTGAAGGTCGTGTGAGGCCGCGCCCAGGAGGACCGTCTGCAGAGCCTGGACAGCAAGGCCAGTCCAGCACCGATCAGACCTTGGGGACGTGTCGCGCAGGTCTGTCTTGCTCAGATCGAGCGCAGACCGCGCGCACGCGGCGTACCGGCCGCGCTCAGGACCTGCTCAGGCGCACTCAGGCCGCGGCCTGACCTGGCTGCGGCGCGGCGGTGCGGAAAGCCTGGAGCGCCGCCTGCCACTGGCTGCGCGCCGCCGCCAGGTTGCGAGCCTTCACATGACCGAAGCCCTTGACCTGCTCGGGCACGCGCGCCACCTCCACCGCCTGGGACAAGTTGTGGGCGGCCAGGTGCGCGATGAGTTCCTCCACGCTCTGGCGGTATTGCTCGATCAGCGCCCGCTCGGTGCGGCGCTCCTCGGTGCGGCCGAAGACGTCGAAGGGCGTGCCGCGCAGGCCCTTGAGTCGGGCCAGCAGCTTGAAGGCCGTGCCCATCCAGGGGCCAAAGCGCTGCTTGATGGGCTCGCCCTGGGCGTTGCGCCGGCCCAGCAGCGGTGGCGCGAGGTGGTAGGCCACGGTGAAGTCGCCCTCGAACATGCCTTCGATCTTCTGGCGGAAGGCCGGGTCGCTGTGCAGCCGAGCCACCTCGTATTCGTCCTTGTAGGCCATGAGCTTGAAGAGGTTGCGCGCCACGGCCTCCGCCAACTGCGTGCGGGGCGAGATGCGGCTCTCGGCCTCGCGCACGCGCTCGACCAGGTCGGCGAAGCGACTTGCGTAGGCGGCGTCCTGGTAGTCCGTGAGGAACGCCACGCGCCGGCTCACCAGATCGGCCAGGCTCTGGCGGCGCGCAGGCAGGCTGATGACCTGCGCGCTGGCCAGCAGGCGTTGCACGCCCGCCGGGTCGTGCGCGGCGCGGCGGCCCCAGTGGAAGGCGGCCTGGTTCTGGGCCACGGCCACACCGTTGAGTTCAATGGCCCGCAGGATCGCCGGCAGGCCCAGCGGCACCCAGCCGCGCTGCCAGGCAAACCCCAGCAGCATGGGGTTGGCGTAAAGGCTGTCGCCCATGAGCTTGCTGGCCGCGGCGTCCATGTCGAAGCTGCCCAGGGCGGCCTCGCCCACGGCCTCGGTGATCTGCTGCTGGCAGCCGGCGCCGGGGTTGGTCCAGCCGCCGTTCTTGACGAAGGCCGCGGTGGGCGCGGTGTGGGCATTGAGCACCACGTGGCTGCGGCCCGGGCGCAGCCGCACGAGGGTCTCCTTGTGCGCACCGACGATGGGGTCGCAGGCCAGCACCAGGTCGGCCGCTGCCGTGCCCACGCGGGTGGTGCGGATCAGCTCGGGGCGTTCGGCGACGAGCACGTGGCTCCAGGTGCTGCCGCCTTTTTGCGCCAGGCCCGCCGCGTCCTGCGTGACGATGCCCTTGCCTTCCAGGTGCGCGGCCATGCCCAGCAACTGGCCGATGGTGATCACGCCCGTGCCACCCACCCCGGCCACCACCAGGCCCCACACCGGGTCGGTGCGGCCCGCCAGGCTGGGCACCTGCGGCTCGGGCAGCGGGCCCAGGCGCGCATCGTCGAAGGGGCTGGGCTGCTCGGCCTTGGCAGCGCGGCGCAGCTGGCCGCCCTCGACGCTCACGAAGCTGGGGCAAAAGCCCTTGACGCAGCTGAAGTCCTTGTTGCACGTGCTTTGGTTGATCTGGCGCTTGCGGCCGAACTCGGTCTCCAGCGGCTCCACCGACAGGCAGTTGGACTGCACGCCGCAGTCGCCGCAACCCTCGCACACCAGCTCGTTGATGACCACGCGCCTGGGCGGCTCGGCCAGGGTGCCGCGCTTGCGGCGGCGACGCTTTTCGGTGGCGCAGGTCTGGTCGTAGATGATCACCGTGCAGCCCGGCACCTCGCGCAGCTGGCGCTGCAGCGCATCGAGCTCGTCGCGGTGGTGCACCGCCACACCCGCAGGAAGGGCCACGCCTTCGTACTTGACCGGCTCGTCGCTCACCACCAGCACGCGGCGCGCGCCTTCGCTGAGCACCGACTGCGCGATCTGCTGCACCGAGTGACCCTCGGGCCGCTCACCCACCTGCTGGCCGCCGGTCATGGCCACCGCGTCGTTGTAGAGGATCTTGTAGGTGATGTTGACCCCCGCCGCGATCGACTGGCGAATGGCCAGCAGGCCGCTGTGGAAGTAAGTGCCGTCGCCCAGGTTGGCGAACACGTGGCTTTCGTTGACGAAGGGCTGCTGGCCCACCCAGGGCACGCCTTCGCCGCCCATCTGCGTGAAGCCCATGTGCGCGCGGTCCATCCACAGCGCCATGTA
>CAYVGD010000156.1:0-6753 GCA_964450095.1 uncultured Polaromonas sp. | reverse complement strand
CGGGCAAGCAGATGTCCATCGACGCCGACCTCAACGCCGGCGTGATCGACCAGGAAACCGCCAAGAAGCGCCGCGAGGAGCTGTCGCAGGAGTCGGACTTCTTCGGCTCCATGGACGGTGCGTCCAAGTTCGTGAGCGGCGATGCGATCGCGGGCCTGCTGATCCTGGTGATCAACCTGGTCGGCGGCCTGGCCATCGGCATGATCCAGCACAACATGAGCGCGGCCGAGGCCGGCCGCATCTACAGCCTGCTGACCATCGGCGACGGCCTGGTGGCCCAGGTGCCGGGTCTGTTCCTGTCGCTGGCGACCGCCATCATCGTCACGCGCGTGACCACCTCGGAAAGCATGACCGAGCAGGCCACCACGCAGCTGGCCAATCCCTCGGCGCTGTTCATCTCGGCCAGCTTCCTGGCCATCCTGGGGGTGGTGCCGGGCATGCCGCACATGGTGTTCCTCACCCTGGCCGCCGGCACCGCAGCCCTGGGCTTCATGGCGCTCAAGCGCCAGTCCGAACCCACTGCGGCGGGCACAGGCGCAGGCGCCCTGCCCGGCGGCGCACCGGCCGCGCCCGAGGCGCCCAAGGAACTCGACTGGGACGACGTGGACCAGGTGGACCTCATCGGCCTGGAGATCGGCTACGGCCTCATCCCCCTGGTGAACCCGGAAACCGGCGGCCAGCTGATGGCGCGGGTCAAGGGCGTGCGCAAGAAACTCTCGGCCGAACTCGGTTTCCTGGTGCAGCCGGTGCGCATCCGCGATGCGCTCAACATCGACCCCGACAGCTACCACATCGTGCTCAAGGGCGTGGTGCGCGGCAAGGGCGAGGTCAAGGTGGGCCGCGAAATGGCCATCAACCCCGGCCAGGTGTACGGCCCGCTGGAGGGAACGCCCTGCCGCGAACCGGCCTTTGGCCTGGAGGCGGTCTGGATCGACCCCTCGCAGCGCGACCATGCCCGCACCCTGGGCTACACGGTGGTGGACGCCGCGACCGCCGTGGCCACGCACCTGAACAAGGTGCTGCGCGACAACGCGGCCGACCTGCTCAGCCACGACGAAGTGCAGCAACTGCTGGACAAGCTCGCCGCCCGCTCGCCCAAGCTGGTGGAAGACCTGGTGCCGGCCAAGCTGTCGCTGGGCGCCATCACCCGCACGCTGCAGAACGTGCTGTCTGAAGGCGTGCCGATCCGCGACATGCGCAGCATCGTCGAGGCGCTGTCGGATGCCGCCAGCCGCACGCAGGACCCGGAGCAGCTGACCTCCATGATCCGGCCCAAGCTCGGCCGCATGATCGTGCAGGGCCTGCTGGACGACAAGAGTGGCCTCTCGGTGATCACCCTGGACCCCAACCTCGAGCAGCTGCTGCACAACGTGATGCAGCAGACCCCGCCCGGCCAGAGCATGGTGCTGGAGCCGGGCCTGGCCGAGCGCCTGTTCTCGGCCCTGCGCCAGGGCGCGCGCGCCGTCGAAGAACAAGGTCACCCGGCCGTGCTGGTGGTTTCCCCCTCGATCCGGCCCTGGATGGCCAGGGCCGCGCGCTTCCGGGTGAGCGACCTGACCATTCTTTCTTACAACGAGATCCCCGAGGACCAGATGGTCAAGGTGATCCACACCGTGCACGCCGAACCGGCGAACTGACGCGGCCCTCCCACACACGCCCCCTGCCCCACGGATTGCAGCCCCATGGAACTCAAGAGAATCCTTGCCCGCGACACCCGCAGCGCCACCGAGAAGGCCATCTCCCTGTACGGCCCGGACGTGCTGGTGATCTCCAACCACCAGGTGGGCGGCCAGACCGAGCTGGTGGTGGCTCTGGACGTGCCGACCGACCTTCCGGCAGCGCCGGTCGCGCAGCCACAGGCAGCCACCCAGGGCGGCTTCCGGCAGTCCTTCTTCCAGGCCCAGCAACAGCTCACCCAGCCGCCCCCGGCCGCGGCTACGGCCCCTGCCGATGCCGAGCCCGAAATGCCTGCCGCCCAGGCGCTGGCCCGGGCCCATGCACGTGCCAGTGCCCGCGACGGGGCCGAGGCCGAAGCCCGCGACCTTCAGCGCGGACGCGAGATCGTGGACCTGGTGCGCGATGAGATCGCAGCCTTGCGGCGCGAATTCCGCCTGAGCCAGCAGGCGGCCGCATGGCAAGGCGGCCTGCAACTGCACCCGTCCCTGGCGCCCCTGGCCCAGGCGCTGGCCGACAGTGGCGCGCCCACCGCACTGCGCACCCTGCTGATGGACGCACTCGACGGCGAGCAGGACCCGGCCCGCGCGCTGGCGACCTGGACGTCGCAACTGACCCACACCCTGGCGCGCCCGCAGGCCGAGCTGCCCACCCAGGGCGTGCACGTGCTGGCGGGCCCCTCGGGCGGTGGCAAGACCCTGATGTGCGCGCGCCTGGCGCGCCACGCCAGCGGTGTGCACGGCCCCGAGGCCGTGGCCGTCATCAGCTACCGCGACCAGCGCGCCGGCGCCTGGAGCCAGACCCAGATGCTGGGCGCCCAGCTGGGCATCGACTGCTTCCGGGCCAGCGACGAGGAAGCGCTCCGGCTGCTGCTGAGCGAGCTGTCCACCCGGGCGCTGGTGCTGGTCGACACGCCGGGCGTGCAGATGGCCGAGCGCCTGGCCGAGGTGCAGGGCGCCTTCCCCCAGGCGCGGCTGCATGCGGTGGTGCCGGCCGACGCCTCGGCCGCCACGCTGCGCCGGGTGCTGGAGCTGCCCCAGGTGGCCTGGCACAGCATCATGCCCAGCAAGCTGGACGAATCCAGCGCGCCCTGGCCGCTGGTTGAACGGCTCAGTAATAATGGCTTACCCCTTTCCTGCGCCAGCGATGGAAGCCGCATGTCCGACCTGATCCACGCGTTCACCGTCCCGCACCTGATTGCACTGGCACTCGAGCCGCTGGGCGAAGCCTGCGTCACCCCCGACGCTGCCGACGCCGCCCTGGCGGGCGCCCGACCCATGACTGGCCAGGCCAGCGCGGCCGCAGCGTGATGCTCAAGCAAAAACCCACGCAGGTCATCGGCATCGCCAGCGGCAAGGGCGGTGTCGGCAAGACCACGGTGTCGGTGAACCTGGCGGTGGCGCTGCAGTCGATGGGCGAGCGCGTGATGCTGCTGGACGCCGACCTGGGCCTGGCCAACGCGCAGATCGCCCTGGGCGCGCCCTGCCCCTACAACCTGAGCCACTTCCTGGCCGGCCAGAAGAGCCTGCCTGAGATCGTGGTGCACACGCGCTACGGCGTGCGCCTGGTGCCGGGCGCCTCGGGCATGCAGGAGATGGCCGGCATCAGCCCGGTGCAGGCGGCCAGCATCGTGCAAGCCTTCAGCGAGCTGGAAGACGAACTGGACTACCTGATCGTGGACATGGCCGCCGGCATCTCGCCGCCGGTGATGACCTTCATGCAAGCCTGCCCGCGGCGCTTCATCGTCGTGCGGGACGACCCGTCCTCCATCGCTGACGCCTACGGCACGATCAAGGTGCTGATGCAGGACTTCGGCGTGAATGAGATCTACCTCATACCCAACGGCATGGCCAGCCAGCAGGACGGCCAGCTGCTGTATGAACGCATCAACCAGGTGTGCGCGCGCTTTCTGGGCCGCAGCATCCACTACATGGGCACCATCGAGCACGATGAGCTGGTGCTGGCGGCGCTGAAAAAGCACCAGCCCGTGACCGATTTCGCCCCCGGCAGCGCCGGCGCCCGGGACTTCCGGCGCCTGGCGGAGTCGGTGCGCCAGCTCGAGCCGCTGACCGAGGCCGACGGCGGCCTGCAGTTCTTCGTGGAGCGCCTGATCGGCCATCCGCTCTGAGGAAGACGCCACCCATGTCCGCCAGCACCCGTCTGTACGAGCAGGTCCAGAGCAACCACGAAAGCCGCGGCGCCGAGGAGGCGCTGGTGCTGGCGCACCTGGGCCTGGTCAAGCGCGTGGCCATGCACCTGAAGGCGCGCATACCGCCCTTCATGGAGCTCGACGAGCTGATCCAGGTGGGCATGATCGGCCTGCTGGAAGCGGCGCGGGCCTTCGATGCGACCAAGGGCATCGAATTCGAGAACTTCGCCCACACGCGGGTGCGCGGCGCCATGCTCGACGAGGTGCGGCGCCTGTCCTTCCTGCCGCGTTCGGCCGTGGCCTTCAACAAGAGCCACAGCAAGGCCACCGACGAACTGGCCGCCGAGCTCGGGCGCACGCCGACCACGGCCGAGCTCGCCCAGCACATCGGCATGGACGTGGACACCTTCGAGAAGGAGCGCGGCCAGGCCAAGCGCTTCGAGACCTACTCCATGGAGGTGGTCACCGAGGAGGTGATGGCCATTGCCGATGACAGCAGCCAGCAGCCCGAGGTGATCTTCGAACATGCCGAGTTCATGGGTGCGGTGACCAGCGCCATCGGCGAATTGCCCGAGCGAGACCAACTGCTGATGAACCTCTACTACGTGGAGGAGCTCAACCTCAAGGAAATCGGCGAGGTGCTGGGCGTGACCGAATCGCGCGTGAGCCAGTTGCTCAGCGCCGTGGTCAAGAAACTGCGCGCCACGCTGCAGATCGAGCCGGTGGGCCGCGCCCGCGGCAAGGCTTGAGCGCAGCCAGCGGCAAGGCCTTGCCGCTTATGTAAAGTTGGCCCATTCCGGGCCCTTGCGCCCCCGGCGGGCCTCAAGTTTGAGAAGCCGGCTCCGATAACTCCAGCGTCACGAAATTGATCAGGAGTTTTCCAGATGCGAGTCCACTTCAAGGCCCTCGAGAGCTACAGCACCGGCAGCACCGCGACCCAGGCGTCCGTGGCCAACCGGGTGGAGCTGATTCAGATGCTCTTCGACGGCCTGATCGACAGCCTGAGCGCCGCGCGCGGCCACATCGAGCACAAGGCCATCGAGGAAAAGAGCAAGTGCCTCACGCGCGCCAGCCGCATCCTGGTGGGCCTGCAAAGCGCGCTGGACTTTGACAAGGGTGGCGACCTCGCCTCCAACCTGCACGAGCTCTACGGCTACGCGATCCGCCGCCTGCTGCACGTGAACATCCACAACGATGTGCAGGCGCTCGACGAAGTGCGCAGCCTCATGGCGGAAGTTCGCGAAGCCTGGCGCGCGGTGCCTTCGCTGGTGCCGGCCAGTGCCCTGAGCACCGCCCACTGAGCACCGCTCACCGAAGGCCCGCAGGGCTCCGGGCCGCCTCCAGGCGCCTGGGCCTGCATCCCGCCCCCAGGCGCTGAACGCGGTCTCCGGCCGTCTTCGGCGCCTGCCGCTTTGGAGGACGGGAAAAGCGGCAGGCAAGCTTATTGCTTGAATTTCGGGCGCTGTCGGCCGACCGACAGCCGCTGCCACTGAGCGGCGTGGTCTTTGGGCCGCCCGGCTGGGTTAAAGTCAGCGCGTTACGTTTAGCAACATTCAAGGCCGTCCAGCGAGAAATCCATGTTCAGCATCATTGGCATCGTGGTCCTGTTTGTCTGCGTCTTCGGCGGATACATCATGGCCGGGGGCAAGATGGCCCCCATCATCAAGGCAGCGCCCGTCGAGACCTTCATCATTGGAGGCGCCGCCGTCGCGGCCATGCTGACCGGCAACAGCCTGGACATCTTCAAGGGCGCCTTTGCCGGCATCGGCAAGTGCTTCAAGGGCCCGAAGTACAAGAAAGACGATTACCTGCAGACCATCTTCCTGGTCTCCAAGCTGATGAAGGTGCTCAAGGCCGAGGGCGCCGTGGCGCTGGAGGCGCACATCGAGAACCCGGACTCGAGCGCTATCTTTGCCGAGTACCCGCCCATCCTCAAGGACCACGACCTGCAGCACCTGATCACCGACACCATCCGCCTGCTGGTGGTGTCGTCCAGCAACCTCAGCCCCTACGCGGTGGAGGAGGTGATGGACCAGGCGATCAAGACCCACCACCACAGCGCGCTCAAGCCCGCCGAGGCCCTGGCCGGCATGGCCGGCGCCCTGCCCGCCCTGGGCATCGTGGCCTGCGTGCTGGGCGTGGTGAAGACCATGGGTGCCATCGACCAGCCCCCGCCCGTGCTGGGCGCGCTGATCGGCGGCGCGCTGGTGGGCACCTTCCTGGGCGTGTTCTTCGCCTACGGGCTGGTGGAGCCACTGGCCAACCGGCTCAAGCAGATCATTGACGACGAGGGCGAGATCTACAAAGTGGTCAAGCAGATCATCATCGGCACCATGCACGGCCACCCGCCGCCGCTGATCATCGAGGGCGCGCGGGTGAGCATCAGCCACCACAACCAGCCCACGTTCGCAGAAGTCTTCGACGGCCTGCGCGGCAAGTAAGCAGGACGCCCATGGCCGAGACAGCCGCCGCCCCCGAGGCCGCCACCGCAGCAGCAGCTGCAGCAGCGCCGCCCGCCGAGGCACCCGCCGCCGAGGCGCCGCCCGCGCCCCAGGAGGGCGCCGAGCCTGCGGCTGCGGCCAGCGAAGCACCCGCACCGGTCATCGTCATCAAGAAGGTCATCGACGATGGCCACGGCGGCGCGCACGGCGGCGCCTGGAAGATCGCCCTGGCCGACATGATGACGGCCATGATGGCCTTCTTCCTGCTCATGTGGCTGCTGGGTTCCACCGCCAAGGGCGAGCTCGAAGGCATCGCCGAATACTTTCAGAGTCCGATCAAGGTGTCGCTCATGGGCGGCCCGGGCACCGGCAACAGCGACAGCATCCTGCCCGGCGGCGGTCGTGACCTGTCCAGACAGGCGGGTCAGGTCGATGGTGGCGACGCCGAGCGCGCCGCCAAGGCCGTGGGTGCCCAGATGGCGCGCAGCG
>CAYVGD010000155.1:0-6787 GCA_964450095.1 uncultured Polaromonas sp. | reverse complement strand
AGGGGCTGTCCGGGGGCGAGCGCCAGCGCATCAGCATCGCCCGCGCCTTGCTGATCGATCCTCGCATCCTGATCATGGACGAGGCCACCTCGGCCGTGGACACCGAGACCGAAGGCGAAATCCAGAAAGCGCTGGACAACCTGGTGCAGGGCCGCACCACGATCGCGATCGCGCACCGGCTTTCCACGCTGCGCAAGGCCGACCGCCTGGTGGTGATGGACCGCGGCCGCATCGTGGAGGTCGGGCCGCACGACGAGCTGATCGCACGGCAGGGCCACTACTGGCGGCTTTACCAGGCCCAGGCCCGCAACGTGGACGCCGAGCCCGAGATCCCGCGCCGCCCCGACATTGCTTCGGCGCATGCCGCCACCCACGCGGCCGAAGGAGCCTGATGCCATGACCCTGAACCACATCACGCTCCAGAGAAATCCGCTCGGTCGCCTGGTGCTCACCGACGGGCAGGGCCAGGCGCACGTGGGCATCACGCCCGTGCGCGCCTTCCCCATCGCCGCCCCCGGCGAAGGCCTTTCGCTGGTCGGGCCCGACGGGCGTGAACTGGCCTGGGTGGACAGCCTGGGCGAATTGCCACCGGCCGTGCGCCAACTGGTGGAGGAGGAACTGGCGGTGCGCGAATTCACGCCGGTCATCGAGCGGCTTGTGTCCGTCTCCAGTTTTTCCACGCCCAGCACCTGGCAGGTGCTGACCGATCGCGGGCCCCTGAGCTTCGTGCTCAAGGCCGAGGAGGACATCCGCCGGCTCGACGGCGGAGCGCTCTTGATCGCCAGCGGCGAAGGGCTGCAGATGCGGGTGGCCGACCGGTTCGGGCTGGACCGCGCCTCGCGCCGCCTGCTGGAGCGTTTTCTCTGAAGGCTGGCCTGCCATGAGCCTTTACCTGCCCCAGGCCTTCGACCGCCCCGAGCATGCGCACACGCTGATGCGCGAGCATCCGCTGGCGCAGCTGATCACGGTGGACGACGCCGGCTTTCCCTTCGTCACGCCGCTGCCCCTGGTGCTGGACCTGCGGCGTGATGCATCGGGGGAGCGGGCCTGGCTTCTGGGCCACGTGGCCCGGGGCAACCCGCAGGCGCAGCACCTGGCCGCCAGGCCCGAGGCGCTGGCCTGCTTCATGGGGCCGCAGGGCTACATGCCCGCCACCGTCTATCCCGACCTGCAACGGGTGCCCACCTGGAACTATCTGACGGTGCACGCCCGGGTCAAGGCGCGGCTGCTCGAAGGCGACGAGGCCAAGGACAGCCTGCTCAAGAGCCTGATTGCCGAGCACGACGCCCCCTACGCCCAGCAGTGGCGGTCCCTGCCCGAAGACTACGCCCGGCGCATGCTTGCAGGCATCACTGCGTTCGAGCTGGAGGTGGTGGAGATCCACGCCAAGCTCAAGCTCAACCAGCACCGACCCGAAGCGCATGCCCGCATGCATGCACACTATGCCCGGGGCAGCGAGCAGGAGCGCGCGCTGGCCCGCTGGATGCAGACGTTGGGGATGGCATGAGCCTGCCCCGCGAGGACGACGTCCGCTTCATGCGCGAGGCGCTGGCCGAGGCAGGGCGCGCCGCCGCTGCCGGCGAGGTGCCGGTGGGCGCGGTGGTGGTGCGCCAGGGCCGCATCATCGGCCGGGGACACAACCGAAGCATCGGCAGCTGTGACGCGAGCGCCCACGCCGAAATCGAGGCCATGCGCCAGGCCAGCCAGGCGCTGGGCAACTACCGCCTGGACGATTGCGAGCTGTTCGTCACGCTGGAGCCTTGCTTGATGTGCAGCGGCGCCGTCATGGGTGCGCGCATCCGACGCCTGGTGTACGGCGCGGCCGAGCCCCGGACCGGCGCTGCCGGCTCGGTGATCGACGCCTTCGCCCGCCCCGAGTTGAATCACCACACCCAGGTCCAGTCAGGCCTCCTGGCCGACGAGTGCGCCCTGTCGCTGCAGCAGTTTTTCCAGGGTCGCCGGCAGGCCCAGGCGCTGCATCGAGAAGGCCGCTTCCTGCGCGACGATGCCCTGCGTCCGCCAGTGCATGCCGTGCCGACCTGGGGCCCGGGGCTGAAGTCCACCTGGCTGGGTGACCTGCCTTCGCTCGACGGCCTGCGGCTGCATGCGCTGTCCGCCGGCACGGAGGACGCAAGCCTCGCGGTCCTCGCGCTGCATGGGCTGGCTGACTGGAGCTGCGCGTGGCAGCCCTGGTTCGAGCGCATGGCTGGCGCGCCTTTGTCTTTGGCTGCCCCCGACCTGCCGGGTTTCGGCCTGAGCGATCACCCCAAGAAAGCGTCTTGGCACACCCCTGAAAAACACGTTCAGGCCCTGGCCGACCTGGCCTTGCGCTGGAGCCCGCCGCGGCTGGCCGTGCTGGCGCCGCCCTCCATGTGGCCCCTGGCGGTGGCGCTGGCTGCGCACCCGGCCCTGGCCGCCAGGCTTCGCTTGCTGGCCTGCATTCCGGAATTCACGCTGGCCCCGCAGCAGGCGGCGCTGCCTTATCCGCATGCCAGCCACCGCACCGCGCAGCAGGTGCTGCCCCAGCTGCTGCGTGAGGCCGCAGGCACCGGCGCTCAGCCCCTGCCGCAGGGCCTGGATGTTCTCTCGGACCGGCTCCTGGCACTGGCTGCAGCGCTGGACTGACGGCGCCCAGCCTGGCGGCCGGTGGCGCGGCCCGGGTGGGTCGATGGGATACTGCCTGCCGTGAGCACGAAACACATCTACATCTATTCCCCCTCCAGCGCCGTGCGCGACAAGGCGAGTTTTCGCCGCGGCGTGCGCCGCCTGGTGGCGCAGGGCCACGAGGTTGAAATCGACGAGGCGGCGCTCGCCAGCCGCCAGCGGTTTGCCGGTGACGACGCCACGCGCCTGGCGGCCATCGCTCGTGCGGCGGCCAGTGGCGCCGACGTGGCGCTGATCTCGCGCGGGGGCTACGGCCTCACGCGGCTGCTGCCCGCGCTGCCGCTCAAGGCGATGGACAAGGCGGCCGGCCGCGGCATGCAGTTCGTGGGCCTGAGCGACTTCACCGCGCTGCAGTGCGCCCTGCTGGCCCGCACCGGCACGCGCACCTGGGCCGGCCCGGCGCTGGGCGAAGACTTCGGCACCGAAGACGAGCCCGACGACATCATGCAGGCCTGCTTCGATGACCTGCTGACCGGGCAGGGCGAAGGCACCGGCTGGCGCCTGCCCGCGACCGAAGCCGGCCAGTGGCAGCTGCGCGGCACCCTCTGGGGCGGCAACCTTTCGCTCCTGGCGGCGCTGGCCGGCACCCCCTTCCTGCCCGAGGTCAAGGGCGGCATTCTCTTCATCGAGGATGTGAACGAGCACCCCTACCGGGTCGAGCGCATGCTCAGCCAGTTGCTGCTGGCCGGCGTGCTGGGCCGGCAAAAAGCCATCGTCTTCGGCCAGTTCAGCAATTACCGGCTGGTGCCGCACGACAAGGGCTTCAAGCTGGCCAGCGTGGTCGAATGGCTGCGCAGCCAGGTCAAGGCGCGTGTGCTCACGGGCCTCCCATTCGGCCACGTGCGCACCAAGGTGCTGCTGCCCGTGGGCGCCGAGTGCGACCTGGTGGTGCAGGAGCGCGAGGCGCTGCTGCTCTGGGGCCATGACGCTTGAGCGCTGCGCGGGGGTGCATTCATCGGTCTGGCGCAATGAACGTAATGAACGCATGAACGCATGAGCGGTCGCAGCGGAAGCTACGCGCAACGGTCACGCTCAAGCGCCATGTTCATCGATCGTGCCCTGAGGTAGCGCTGAAGGGTCGCGCTGAACGGCTGCGTTGTAAGGTTGCGTTGAACGGTTGCGTTGAACGGTTGTTCAGCTCGGGCTGCGCCAAAGGGCCATTTCGAGAGTCGAGCGCAACGGTTGGGGTGAATGTTGGCGCTGAACGGTCGCGACAAGCGGTCGCTCTGTCCAAGCGGCGCCTCAGCCCAGCCGTGCGATCCGCTCGCGCATGGCGGCCAGCAGGCTGTGCTGGCGCCTGAGTTCGGGGCGCAGCATCTCCAGGGCCGCACGCGCTGCCGGCTCCAGGGGCTGCTCCAGCGCTTGCTCGAAGGCGGTCAGCAGCCGGTGTTCAGTCTCCTCGCAGTGCTGGAGCAGCGCGAGCTCCGTGGGCACCGCAAACCCCCTCTGCCGCACGGCCTCTGTCGGCGCGTTCTCAGTCGGGTGGAAGTCCTGGGGTCGGCTGCCCAGCCGGCGGGCATGGGCCATCAGGTCGGCGGCGCAGGCTCTGCACTCTTCGCTGCGGCGCCTGAGCAGCGCGCGCACGTCCTCGGAGCGGGCGGCCAGTGCCGCGTGTTCGAAGCATTGCGTTGTCTGCCGCGCCGCATCGTGGAGTTGCAGCAGCTGCTGCGCGCTCAGGCGGGCCAGTTCGGGGTCGGTGGTGGGCGTCATGAGGAAAACCCGGGGCATGCGATTCATGCGGGCACGGCCTCCGCGTTGAGCCGGTCCCAGTGTCGGTGGGCTGCGACAGCGGCAATGAATTCGGCGGCTATTTCACCCTCCAGCGCTTTTTGCGGATCGGCCAGGATCACGCCTGGCGTGGGAATGTGCAGCGCCGAGCCGCGCTCGGGCTCGAAGGTGAAGCCCAGTGATGCCATGAGCTGCACACCGTCGCCGAGCGCACAGATCGGCTTGCAATGGCGGTAGGCCTCCAGCACGAAGTGCAGCGCCTGTCCTTGCGCGGCCAGGGCCTGGACGGAGGCGCTGCCTCCGGGCAGCAGCAGCGCATCGAACAGCACCGAGGCTGTGCCCACCAGGGGCAGGTCCACCGCCAGCGTACGGCCGGCAGCCGTCGTGACCTGTCCCAGGTGCGGCGCGATGATGCGGTGCTGGATGCCCGCGTCCTCCAGTTCCTGGATCAGACGCCTGACCGCCACCATGTCCACGCCTTCGGCCACCAGCACGGCCAGGCGCCGGGTGAGCGTGGCGCTGTGGCCTTCGGCACGCGGGCGGCTCCCGTGAGTCAGCGATGGTGCCTCCTGCAGGGGCGGCTGCGTCGGCTTCTCGGGCATGCGAAAGCCCAGCCGCCCGGCGGCGGCGGCGGCATCCGGCGGCTTGATGCCCAGGGGCTGGGCCACGCGGGTGGCCAGCTTCAGGTCCACATGCGCCAGGTTGTCCACCACGCGCTGGCGGATCTCGGTGGTCTCCACCCGCGCCAGGTCGTACCGGAAGGCCGCGATGATGTGCTCCCTTCCCACGGCAGTCTGGCTGTTCCAGAAGAGCGTGGCCTGCGAGAAATGGTCGTTGAAGCTGCTGCTTCGCTTGCGCACCCGGGGGGAGGGCACCTCGGCCGGATGCGTCTGAAAGCCTTGCGCAGAGCCGTCGATGCGCATCTCCGCGCCCTGGGCCAGGGTGTTGGGCTCGTAGGCCACGCGCCCGCGGTGGATCAGCCCTTGGTGCAGTCCGTCGCGCTGGAAGTGGGCCACGGGCGCGAGCGGCCGGTTGATCGGCAGCTGGTGGTGGTTGGGGCCGCCCAGGCGGTGCAACTGGGCATGGGTGTAGGCCAGCACCCGGCCCTGCAGCAGCGGGTCGTCGGAGAGGTCGATCCCCGGCAACAGGTGGCCCGGGTGAAAGGCAGATTGCTCGACCTCGGCGAAGTGGTTCTCGGGGTTGCGGTTGAGCACCAGCCGCCCGATGGGGGTGATGGGCAGCAGCTCTTCCGGGATCAGCTGGGTGGGGTCCAGCGGGTCCATGCCCAGCTCGTCTTCGCGGCCGGCCGGGATGGCCTGCATGCCCAGCTCCCACTCCGGATGATGGCCGTCTGCGATCGCCTCCCACAGGTCGCGGCGGTGGAAGTCGGGCTCGCGCCCGGCGATCTTGGCGGCTTCGTCCCAGGTGAGTGTCTGCACGCCCAGCTTGGGCCGCCAGTGAAAGCGCGCCAGGTGCGCCTGGCCCCGGCTGTTGACCAGCTGCAGGCTGTGCACGCCGAAGCCCTCCATCATGCGCCAGCTTCGGGGCAGGGCCCGGTCGGACATCAGCCACATCAGCATGTGCGTGGTCTCGGGCATGAGCGAGGCGAAGTCCCAGAAGCTGTCGTGCGCGGTGCACCCCTGGGGCATGCCGTGGTGCGGCTCGGGCTTGAGCGCATGCACCAGGTCGGGGAACTTCATCGGGTCCTGGATGAAGAACACCGGCAGGTGCGCGCCCACCAGGTCGAAGTTGCCTTCGCTGGTGTAGAACTTCACGGCAAAGCCGCGCAAGTCGCGCAAGGTGTCGGGGGCGCCTCTTTCGCCCATGAGGCTGGAAAAGCGCACGAACACCGGCGTTTCCTGTTCCGGGTCCTGCAGGAAGGCGGCGGTGGTGTATTCAGACAGCGGCTTGTAGACCTTGAACACCCCGTGCGCACCCGCGCCGCGAGCATTGACCACGCGCTCCGGAATGCGCTCGTGCGCGAAGTGCGCCAGCTTTTCATGCAGCAGCAGATCCTGCACGAGCAGCGGGCCGCGCTCTCCGGCTTTGAGGGCGTTGTGGTTGTCTGAAATGGCCAGCCCCTGGGCGGTGCTCAGGTGCGTGGGCGGCTCCTGCTGCGCGGGCTCGAGCTGGGCTTGCTTGTCGGGGGCCTCGGTGCTGCGGGCGGCAGCGCCGGTCTTGCGCCTGTGGGTGGACATGCGGTTTGCGCTCCTGGGGGTCGGGTGTCTGGGTTGGCGTTGTTGGGCAAGGCAGGGCTGGGGGCCGGTAGGGCATGCAGGGCGCCCGCCTTGGCTTGGAAACCGGGGGCGCTTCCTGGCCGGCGTTCTGCCGGTCCAGGTGGCTTCAGGCGAAAGCGCCGACCCGCTGCACCCAAGTTAGCCCAGTGCAGGCCCCG
>CAYVGD010000154.1:0-6790 GCA_964450095.1 uncultured Polaromonas sp. | reverse complement strand
GAGCACGCGCACCATGGCCGCAGCGGCCAGGTCTTCCTTGCTGGGAAAGTGCTTGTAGAGGCTGGCCTTGGCAATGCCCACCTCGGCGGCCACCTCGTCGACCGTCATGAGGTCGAAGCCTTTTTCAGCCAGCAGCCGGTTGACCGCCTGGATGATCGCGTCCTCGCGGGCCTGGAGCATCTGCTCCTTGAAACTGGATCGGCGCGGCGGGCTGTTGCTGCTGCGCGCGCCGCTGCTGCTGGCGGGAGAGGGGCGGCTGTCGTGCATGGTCACTCAAACGGAAAGGCTGTGCCCGGGCGCAGGCCGCGCGCCCAGGCTGAAGAAAAAAGTGGCGCCTTCGGGGCGGCTCTGCGCCCAGGCCTGCCCGCCGTGGCGCAGCGCAATGCGGCGCACCGTGGCCAGGCCCATGCCCGTGCCGGGAAACTCGGCCTGGCCGTGCAGCCGCTCGAAAGGCTGGAACAGGCGCGGGGCCTGCGTGGCATCGAAACCCGCGCCCTGGTCGCGCACGAAGAAGGCGCCGCTGTCGGCATCGCGCCCGAACTCGATGAGCACCCGCGGCTGGCGGGCGCTGAACTTCCAGGCATTGCCCAGCAGGTTCTCCAGCAGCTGGCGCAGCAGCAGCCGGTCGCCCCAGGCCCGCAGGCCCGGCTGCACCGAAAGGTGGCGCGGCCGCTGGGGGTCGCGGGCCACCAACACGTCCAGCAGCTCGCTGGCCAGGGCGCTCAGGTCCACTTCCTCGGCATGGAGCGCGGCGGTGCTGGCGCGCGACAGGCGCATGAGCGCATCGACCAGGCGGCCCATCTCGTCCAGGCCCGAACGCACGCGCTGGGCGTAGCGCTCGGCCTCCCGCGCCTGCGGCTGGGGCAGTTCGGCCAGGGTGGACTCCATGAGGCTGCAAAAACTTTGCAGGGCGCTCAGGGGGGTCCGCAGCTCATGCGCGGCGGAGGCCGTGAAAGCCTGCAGCTCGGCCTGCGACTGCTCAAGCTCAGCCAGCCGCGCCTGCAGCTGCGCGGTGGTGGCCAGAGCCTGCGGCGCGCTCATGTTCGGCTCAGGTCCGCACCGGCCGCGTTAGCCGCGGACAACCAAATGCGGAGGGTGAACGGAAGGCAGCAGAAACACATAACAGTGATTGTCGCTGTGCGCGACGACCCGCGGGGCCGCTCGGGATTGCACGCGCCACCGCCGAGCACGCCGACCGGCGAAGCGGCTGAGCAGCGGAGCTGGGGCCGGAAGGCGCGGCGCGGCCATTTCACGGAAGCCCCGCGAGGGAGGGCTTTGGCCGGATCAGGGCCATGCCTCAAGCCAGCCACCCAGGAAAGCCCTGCCTGCGCCCAGCGCTGCAAGCAAGGCTGCGTCACCGCCGGAAGGCCCGCTGGGGCATCCGCGCCGCCGTGCAGAAGAGGGCCACCTGACGTGCCCAACCTGTTGCGCCTAACCTGACGTGCCCAACCTGGCGTGGCGACCTGACATGCCGACCCGACCCGGCCTGCACGCCCCGGCCCGGCGACCTGCCCCCCGGGAGATGGGCCCGGGGCGAGAAGGGTGCGGGCCGACGGGCCCGCGTGCTTCAGCGCAGGTCGTTGCGCGGTGCCGGTGTGCCGCCGGAGCCCATGCCGCCCGGTGAGCCGGGAGCGCCCGCACCGCCCGAGCCCGGGGCCGTGCCACTGGCCGCCGATGCCCGCGCACCCTGGGCCACCTGGCTGGCGGCCTCGGCCATGCGGCCGGCGTTCTGCCGGCCCCGCTGGTGCCAGTTGCGCACGATCTCGGCGGCCGTCTCGCGCCCGCCCAGGCCAAAGGCCAGGCCCAGGGCCAGGGCCACCGCACCCACCACGGCCATGAACAGCGTGTTCACGAGCGTGGTGGCGATGCCGATCTGGTTGACCGCCACCACCACCGCGAAGGCCCACACCAGCGCGCTGGCGACCTTCGAGAGGAAATCCGGATCACCCAGCTGGCTGCTGGCCGCCGCACCCCGCACCAGGTTGGAAAGCGCCCGCGCCGCCAGACCGCCGATCACCAGCACCACCAGCGCCACCACCACGTTGGGCAGCCACAGCAGCAACTGGCGGAGCACGTCCGAGACCGCTGGCAGGCCCAGTGCGTCGAAGGCCACCACCAGCGCGATCAGGCGGATGAACCACTTGACCACCGCGGCCAGCACCCCGGACGAATCCATGGACGTGCCCATCTTGCCCACGAACTCGGCCAGGCCCG
The DNA here is from genome assembly GCA_964450095.1 of uncultured Polaromonas sp. Lineage (GTDB taxonomy): Bacteria > Pseudomonadota > Gammaproteobacteria > Burkholderiales > Burkholderiaceae_C > Polaromonas. The sequence continues at coordinate 4,576 of CAYVGD010000154.1, read as the reverse complement.
CCCGCTGCGACAGTTCATTGAAGCGCACGGTGCGCAGCAGCGCGGCCACGGCCTTTTCCACCAGGGAGGCGATCAGCCAGCCCACCAGCAGGATGACGATGAATCCCAGCACCTTGGGTATGGCGCTGAAGAACAGGGCCATGGCGCCGGCCAGCGAGGTCATGAGGGCGCTGCTCCATTCGGTGATCTGTGTGGGCATGGGAACTCCTGTGCTGCACGTGGGGGCGGCCGGACCGCCAAGCGCACCGACCAAGTGCACCGACTCTGAGACCCGCCCGCGCCAAAAGGCTGTCGGCGCTCGTCAGGCGCTGGCGTAGGAAGCGGGGGCGCGTGGCCCGAGGCCATCCCACGCGGCGGCAGGCGCCTGACGTCAGCCGCAGCGACCCGCCCCGGGCTTATGCTGCGCACTCAAGGCGCGGGCTGCAGATGCCCGGCCACCCAGCTCAAGCAGGAGGGGCATGACCCAACGCAGCACATCCTGGCTGCGCAGATGCTGGCAAGCCATCAGGCAGCTGCGCGCGGGCCAAGGCCCGCAACCCACGGCACCGGGCGCCAGCGACGGTGACAGCACCAGCACCAGCACGAGCGACAGCACCAGCGGCACGGCTGCGGCAAGCGCTGCGCACCCTGCTTCGCCTGCCGCTCCGGCTGCGGCCAGGACTCGCACTGCGGCCGTGCCTCGCGCTGCGGCTGCATGCGGCGCCGCGCCCGAGCGCGCCGGACCCCAGGCACCTGGCGCCCCTCGTTCCGACGGGGCAACCCAAGAAGCTTGGCCCAGCCCTCCTTCCACCCCTTGCAGCCCTTCCGGGCTCTCCAGCCTGCACACCGGCACCCTGCCCGGCCGCGCCCTGGCGCTCACGGCGGCTTCCGCTGCGCCACCCCAAGCCTTCTCGCCCACGCCCTGCCCGCCCGTCCCGCGACCCGATGCGTCCTGGCTGGACGCAAGGGCAGGTGCTGCAGCGCAAGCCAGCCCACCTTCAACCTTGGCTGCGACTGCGACCACGAGTACGGCTGCGGCTGCGGCTGCGACTGCGACTGCGACTGCGGCTGTGCAGCCTGCCACGGCACCGGCAGCGCCCGCGTCGCGGCGGCCGGCTGCTGCAGCGCAGTTCGCCCGCCACCGCTTCGAGTGGCAGGGCCAGCGCCACTTCTACTGGCTGTACGTGCCGGCCGGGTTGGTGGCGCCGCCGCCTTTGGTGGTGATGCTGCACGGCTGCCGGCAGGATGCGGCCGACTTCGCGCGCGGCACGGCCATGAACCGCCACGGCCAGGCGCGCGGCTGCATGGTGCTCTACCCGGAGCAGACGGCCAAGGCCAACCGCATGCGCTGCTGGAACTGGTTCGACAAGGCACACCAGGGCCACGCAGGCGAGCCGGCCATGATCGCGGCGCTGGTGCAGCAGGTGGTCCAGGCGCATGGCGCCGACCGGCAGCGCGTCTACATTGCCGGGCTGTCGGCCGGCGGCGCCATGGCCGCGGTGGTGGCCGGGCTGTACCCGCAGCTTTTTGCAGCGCTGGGCGTGCACTCGGGCATACCGCCGGGCGCGGCCACCGACGTGATCTCGGCCTTCGCCGTCATGCGGCGCGGCGCCCAACGCCCGCGGCAGTTTGCCGCGCACGGTCTGGCCATGCCCACGCTGGCCATCCACGGCAGCGCCGACGACACGGTGCACCCGGGCAACACGCGCGAACTGGTGGCCGCTGCGCACCTGGCGCTGCAGGCCACGGGACTGGCGCTCACCGAGGTGCAGCTCGACGGGCCGCCCTCGGGCGAGCGGCGCACCCGCATCTCCCGCTGGTGCGACCGCCAGGGCCGAAGCCACCTGGAACACTGGACGGTGGAGCCCGGCGGTCACGCCTGGTTCGGCGGCGATGCCGCCGGCTCCTTCACCGATCCGCAGGGGCCCGACGCCTCGCATGCGCTGCTCGACTTCTTCCTGCAACACCGACGCGCCTGAGCCCCACACCGCCGAACCTCATACAGCTGAAGCGGCCGCAGCTGAAGCAGCCACCGCTGAACCCTTCTCCGCTGAGGCCGCCGCGTTGGAGCCCGCTGAGGCTGAACCTGCCGCCACCGCACCGTCTTGCATGAACCCGCTGCGATCGGGCCGGGCGCGCCTGCGGCGGTCGCCATCGCCACAGACCCATCCGCCGGGCCGTGGGCGAAACCCCTGCGACCGGATGTCGTGCGAACGCTTTGGCCACCGTCCGTCCGGCGCCAGACGATGGGGCCGCAGACAGCACTGGGCGCGCAGGTGCCAGCAGCTGGCAGCAGGTGGCCCGCGACGGGTCCGCGACGCCCACCACCGGGCGAACCCGGTGGTGGCTGACCCCCGGGCGGCCGCAGCGCCGACGCAGCCACCGGCGCCGCGGCCAGAGCCTCAGCGGCATGAACCCGAACGCCACCCCCGCGCAGACCCAGAGCGGCACCCGCCCAGATGAGTTCCAGGCCAGCCACATGCACAAGGTGGCCGACCCGCGCGCCGACACCGCCGGCCGCAGCGCGGGCATGCCCGCCGTGCCCCACCAGCCCGAGCAGGCCGACCCGGCCGCCGACGACACGACCGCCGGCAGCCCGCTCACGCCGCGACAGGCCTCGCTCAAGAGCCGCATCCGCTTGCCGCACGAGCGCGACCAAGACACCGCCATGACCGACGAGCCGGCCCAGGCACCGCCGCTCCAGCAAGCCGCCGAGGACCTGGCCCGGGGCCTGAAGGACACCAGCCGCGCCAATGAAACCGACGCGACCTACCACCGACTGCACGAGACAGCGCCCGATGCGCCAGCGCAGCGGGCCTCGCAGGCCCTGGACAGCCCGCGGTCACCGCAACCCGCAGCGCCAGAGGCCCGTCCCGCGGGCGCGCCGGGCCCTGGGGCAGGCCGGTCGGGCCCAGCCTGAGTACGCCCGGCCACGCTCAAGAGCGGCAGCCGCCCTCCGCGTGAGCGCGGCCGGGCGCCGCCTTTTGCATGAGCGCGACCGGGGCGCCGCCATGACCGACGAACCGGCCTGGGCTCTGGCGCTGGTGCAGGCCGCCATGAGAAGGCGCAAGGTGGGACAGGGGCGCGCCAAGGTCATCCTGCGGCCGCCCCGGCAAGCTGCCGAGCGATGCCCGACAATCGCAGCCTACCGGGCCCGACCCGGCTTTTTTCTTTGGCCATGCGCAGCACCGACCTCCCACCCCAAGCCGCCGCTCCCAGCTTCTCATCGCAGGACTTCCGGCGCGCGCTTGGCATGTTCGCCACGGGCGTGACCGTGGTCACCGCTCGCGCGCCCTCGGGCGAGCTGGCGGGGCTGACCGTGAGCTCCTTCAATTCGGTCTCGCTCGCACCGCCGCTGGTGCTGTGGAGCCTGAAAAACAGCTCGAGCTCCATGGCGGTGCTCGCGCAGGCCTCGCACTACGCCATCCATGTCCTGGGCGCCGACCAGCAGGACCTGGCCGAACGCTTTGCAGGCCCGCGCGAGCAGCGCTGGCCCGGCGTGGCGCACGATCTCGGCGCCAGCGGCGCGCCCTTGCTCAGCGGCTGCGTGGCGGTGTTCGAATGCTTCAACCGCAGCCAGTACGAAGAGGGCGACCACGTCATCTTCGTCGGCGAAGTCGAACGCTGCACCAGCCACCCCGGGCTGCCCCCACTGCTCTACCACGGCGGGCGCTTTCACACCGAGCATCCGCTCTGAGGCGGCCGCAGCGCGGCGCTAGGATGGCGGCATGACCGCCTCCGCGCCTTCCGTCCGCAAGAACCACCTCGACGCCCTGGCCGTGGGCCTGTTGCTGGCCTGCTGCCTGTTCTGGGGTGCGCAACAGGTGCTCATCAAGGTCACGCTGGCAGAGCTGCCGCCGGTGTTCCAGGCCTGGCTGCGGCTGGGCGGAGCCAGCGTGCTGGTGTGGCTGTGGTGCCGCCACAAGGGGCTGGCGCTGTTCACCCGCGACGCCACGCTGTTGCCCGGCCTGCTGGCCGGTGCGCTCTTTGCCGTGGAGTTCGCCTGCATTTACGTGGGGCTGCAGCACACGGGCGCCTCGCGGCTGACCGTGTTCCTCTACACCGCCCCTTTTTGGGTGGCGCTGCTGGTGCCGCTGAAGATTCGCAGCGAACGCCTGGGCGGCATGCAATGGCTGGGCCTGGCACTGGCTTTCGGCGCGGTGGCGTTCGCGCTGCGCGAGGGGCTCGTGCAGGACGCGCGCGCCACGCTGCTGGGCGACCTGCTGGGGCTGGCCGCCGGCATGTTCTGGGGGCTCACCACGGTGGTGATCCGCGGCTCGCGGCTGACCAGCATCCCCGCCGAGAAGCTGCTGTTCTACCAGGTGGGCGTGAGCGCGGCGGTTCTGCCGGTGGTGTCGCTGGCCCTGGGCGAGACCTGGGTGTGGCCGCCTTCGGCGTTCGCCTGGGGGTCGGTGGCGGTGCAGGCCACCGTGGGCGGCTTCCTGAGCTTTCTGGTGTGGATGTGGATGCTGGGCCGCTATCCGGCCACGCGCATGTCCACCTTCGTGTTCTTCACGCCCCTGTTCTCGCTGCTCTTTGGCGCGCTGTGGCTGGGAGAGGCGGTCACGCCCGGGGTGATGGCGGCCATCGCCGCGGT
>CAYVGD010000153.1:0-6816 GCA_964450095.1 uncultured Polaromonas sp. | reverse complement strand
GGCTGGCCGTCGGCCGAGGAACGCGGCAACCTCGACCCGGCCAGGCCATCGCGTCCCGCGTTGGCGGGCACCTGTCGCATGGCCTGCTCGGCATCCAGAGGCACCGAAGCAGATGACAAACCAGATGGGAAGGCGATGTTTTGTGGATTAGGAACCTGCGCCACAGATTGAACCATCTGCAAAAGCAGAAGGATCAGGGCGAATTTCTTCATGAGGAACGTCATGGCGCTCAGTTCGCAGGTGAGAAAAAGAAGCTGTGGGCAGGCAAAAAAACGATGTCTGCGGAGGCAAGCACCCGCTGCATCACGCAGAAACCCGGGGCGTCACGCCGCCGAAACGGCGGTCCTTTTGCGCATACCAGGCCAGGGCCCGGTCGAGTTCCTCTTCCGAGAAGTCAGGCCAGAGCACGTCGGTGAAGAACATCTCGGTGTAGGCCATCTGCCAGAGCAGGAAGTTGCTGATGCGGGACTCACCGCCCGTGCGCACCAAAAGCTCAGGATCTGGCGCGTAGGCCATGCTCAGGTAAGGCTGGAGAGGGTCTTCGCCGTCTGCGTCAAGCTGCTGGCCCGGGTGGTCCGCCTGCCAGCGCTTAAGGGCCTGCAGGAGGTCCCAACGCCCGCCGTAGTTGGCCGCCACGGTGAGCGTGATGCGGCGGTTGCCGGCCGTGCGCTGCTCGGCCTGCGCGATGAGTTTCTGCAGCCGCGGATCAAAGCGCGTGAGGTCCCCGATGACCTTCAGGCGCACACCGTTGGCGTCCATGTCCTTGACTTCTTTTTCGAGGTAAAGAACGAACAGGCTCATCAGCGCCGACACCTCTTCGGCAGGCCGCTTCCAGTTCTCGGAGCTGAAGGCAAAGAACGTGACGAATTCGATGCCGCGCCCGATGCATTGCTCCACGATCGACCGCACGCGACGTGCCCCACTGGTGTGGCCGAAGGTGCGGGGCAGGCCGCGCCTGCGGGCCCAGCGGCCGTTGCCGTCCATGATGAAGGCCACGTGCCGAGGCGTGGTGTTCGGGGTCGAGGTGGCGCTGTGGTGGATGTCGTTCAAGGAGGCTCTCCGGCCCGCAGCAGCAGGCCCCTGAAGCTCGTCAATTCGGTGAAGGATACCTCATTGCAGTGCAAGCACCCTCAGGGCACCGCCTGCCGCTCAGGCCTTGGGAAGCGTGACGCCCACCTGCCCCTGGTACTTGCCGCCGCGGTCCTTGTAAGACGTTTCGCATACTTCGTCGCTCTCGAAGAACAGCACCTGCGCGCAGCCCTCACCGGCGTAGATGCGTGCCGGCAGCGGGGTGGTGTTGGAGAACTCCAGGGTCACATAACCCTCCCACTCCGGCTCGAAGGGCGTGACATTGACGATGATGCCGCAACGTGCATAAGTGCTCTTGCCCAGGCAGATGGTCAGCACATTGCGGGGAATCCGAAAGTACTCCATCGTGCGCGCCAGCGCGAAGCTGTTGGGCGGGATGATGCAGCTGTCGCCATGGAAGTCGACGAAGCTTTTTTCGTCGAAGTGTTTGGGATCCACCACGGTGGAGTGGATGTTGGTGAACACCTTGAATTCAGGCGCGCAGCGGATGTCGTAGCCGTAGCTGCTGGTGCCGTAGCTGATGATCTTCTGTCCGCTTTCGGTGGCCCGGATCTGGCGGGGCTCGAAGGGCTCGATCATGCCCGTGGTCTCTGCCATGTGGCGGATCCACTTGTCGCTCTTGATGCTCATGGGGGGTCCTGGGGTTGAGCCGCGATTGTAAAAGCCCAGCCCTGCCCGGCCGAGGCGCCGTCCCCGCTCAGGCGCCGGCGCCTGCCGCCACCGTGCGTTCGACGGCGCGGTCGTCTCCCAGCACGATGAAGGCGAACAGCATTTCGGCCAGGGTCGCGGCCGAGGCGCAGCGCCGGGCCAGGAGCGGGGTGGCCTGTGGGTTGAGCACCACAAAATCGGCCTCGCAGCCGGGCAGCAGGTTGCCCACCTCGCCCTCCAGGCCCAGAGCGCGGGCGGCGCCAGCGGTGTGCATCCACCACAAAACCTCGGGCGACAGCGACAGCCCGGGCTTGGTCTGGCCCTCACGGCCCACGAAGTAGGCGGCCAGCATGGTGTGAAACGGCGAGAAGCTGGTGCCGCCGCCCACGTCGCTGGCCAGGCCGTGGAGGTGGCCCGTGCGCTCGGCGGCGGCGAAGTCGAAGTGGCCGCTGCCCAGGAACAGGTTGCTGGTGGGGCACACGGCCGCGGCCGCGCCCGTGGCCGCCAGCAGCGCGCGGTCCGCGTCGTCCAGGTGGATGCAGTGCGCGTAGACGCTGCGCGGCCTGAGCAGCCCGAATTGCTCGTAGACGGCCAGGTAGCTGCGGGCATCGGGGTGAAGCTGTCGCACCCAGGCGATCTCGTCGCGGTTTTCGGCCACATGCGACTGCACCCAAACGCCAGGGTGGCGAGCGGCAAGCTCGCCGGCACCGGCAAGTTGCGCATCGCTGCAGCTCGGAACGAAACGGGGCGTGATGGCATAGCCCAGTCGCCCCTGGCCGTGCCAGCGCTGGATCAGCGCCTCGCTGTCCAGCAGGCCCTGCTCGGTGTCGTCGCGCACGCCCTCGGGCGCATGGCGGTCCATCAGGCATTTGCCCGCGATCAGGCGCAGGCCGCGTGGCTGGGCGGCCTCGAAAAGCGCATTCACCGACGCCGGGTGTGAGCTGCAGAACGTCAGCGCCGTGGTCACGCCGTTGCGCTGCAGTTCATCCAGGAAGAAATCGGCCACTTCCCGGGCATGGCCCGCCTCGGCAAACCGCGCTTCCTGCACGAAGGTGTAGTTCTCCAGCCAGGGCAGCAGGCCTTCGGCAGGGGAGCCGATCACGTCCACCTGCGGAAAGTGGATGTGCAGGTCCACGAAACCCGGGGCCAGCAGCCTCCCGGGCAGGTGCTCGGTGGTCACCTGGGCAAAACGCGGTTGCAGCGCCTGCCAGGACCCGACGGCCTGCACCCGCTCCACCCCCCGGGCATCCAGGGCGGTGACCAGCAGGCCGTCGCTTTCGTGGCGGGCCTGCCCCTCGGGCGTGAAGTAGAGCAAGGCGGATCGGTAGGCGCGCATGGGCCAAAGCGTAGCGCATGCCTGGCGGTCGGCCCATGCCGACTGGGCCATGCCGGGCATGCCGCAGCGCATATGGCCCCGGGGCTTCCGTGGCCCGGGCTTGCCGCCCGGCCCGGCTGGGGCGCTGCAAAGCGTGGCTGCCGTCCTACAGGCCGCACTGCCTGCTGCTGTCGGGCGGGGGGGAGTGCGGGCCTAGATTGGCTGGCCCGCCGGTCCCAGACCGGCTTGTCCCTGATCCGCTCTGCAGAAAGGCCTCTTTCCATCATGACCGTCAACCTCCTGAGCAGCCGAGGCTGCCCACTGGATCGCCAGCGCCTGAGCTGGAAGGACCTCGTGCCCAACCCCATCAGCAAACTCGACGACGATGCGTTCACCCGCATGCGCATCATCCTCATGAACGGCGTGGAACTGGACTCGCTGCGCACCAAGCAGGTGATGCTGCGCATGAACCGGGAGCACCGCGTGCAGCTGGCCCAGCTGATGCGGGTGGAGCAGCACCAGGCCACGCTGATCAACTGGCTGATCTCTTCCGACCACTCGCCGCTGGAGACCACCATCGGCTATGAGCAGACGGCCATTGAAATCACGGCGTCGGTGGCACAGAACGAACCCGACCCGTACCTGGCCCAGGGCTACCGCTACGGCCTGCTGGAGGACTTCGACCACCTCTACCGCTACTCGGCGCTGCTGGACCGGCTCGAAGGGAAGGACGCCAACAACATCCTGCAGGGCTACACCGACATCGTGCCCGGCCGCCCCACCATCGCGCACCACCGCGCGCCCGAGCACGACCTGCTCGAGCCTTACGGCCCTGACGCCGCGCTGGCCACCAAGCTGCACGCCATCACGCTCACCGGGGGCGAATACCAGACGCACGACTACTACATGAACATCGGCCCGGTGTTCGCCGACCCGCTGGCGCGGCAGCTCTACGCCGAGATCGCATCGGTGGAGGCGCAGCACATCACCCACTACGGCTCCATGCTCAACCCCGACGAGAGCCCGTATGAAAAGCTGGTGCTGCACGAAGCCGCCGAGGTGTGGAACTACGCAGGCTGCATGGAGCAGGAGAGCAACCCCCGCGTTCGGGCGATCTGGGAGCGCTTCCTTGACTACGAACTCGGCCACCTGGAGCTGGCCTGCCAAATGCTGGAGGCCGCTGAGGGCAAGGACCGCGCGCAGGTGCTGGGCGACGGCAAGCTGCCCCGGTTCATCCAGTACAAGAGCCAGCGCGACTTCGTGCGGCAGGTGCTGGAAAAAGAGATCCCGCTGCGCAAGAGCGGCACCGACTTTGTGGACGAGGCACAGGAAGGCCGCAGCTCCATCAACTACCGCACGGCCCTGAACGCCGCCGGATCGCCCTCGCAGAGCGTGGCCGCCGGCTACGTGTGGACGCCGGGCACCGAACTCAACCGCGTGCCCGAGCACGCCTGACCCGTCAGCATGAATTGCAGGAGAGCACCCCATGGAAAACACCGTCACCCTTGGCATGAACCGCACCGGCATGCAGATGTCGCCGCTCCACGGCACCGGCATGATGGACTACGCACGCGCCCACGCGCAGGACGCGCCTGCCGATGAAGGGCAAATGGAGGAGATGCACCGCGTGTATGCGGAAGAAGCCGAGAAGCTCGGCTCCGTGCCCGTGCCCGGATCGGTCAAGGGCGTGGTGAAGGCCACTGCATCCAAGATCAAGGGCAACCGGCCGGAGGTGCTGATCGACAAGCTCGGCGAACGCTTGGCCTTCGAGCGCACCGGCACGCGCCTGTATGAGGCCATGATCATGAAGGTCTCGGGCCTGCAGGGCCTGGGCGACATGGCCCAGTCGCTGGACACGGACAACGCCGAGACCGACGCCTACGAGGCCCTGGGCACCGACGGCAACCCGCAGGCGGTCGGCAGCCGGGTGGACCTGCTGACGCTGCAGCGCATCCGCAGCGAGGAGCAGGAGCACATGATGCTCGTGCGCCAGGCCCTGGAGGAGCTGGGCGCCGACCCCACCGCCATGACGCCCTGCGCCGACATCGCCGGCGTCACCGGCATGGGGCTGATGCAGACCCTCACCGACCCGCGCACCACGGTGGCCCAATGCCTCAACGCCCTGCTGACCGCCGAGCTGACCGACCACGCGGGCTGGGAACTCCTGATGGAACTCGCCGAAGACCTGGGCCATGACGACATGGCGGTGCGCTTTTCCGTGGCGGCCACCACCGAGGCCGAGCACACCAGCACCGTCAAGGAGTGGCTGCGCACCGAGGTGATGACGCAGGCCGGTTGAGCGGTCCCATCGCTCGCAAAAGCCTGGGGCTTGGGCGCGTGCACAGCTTAAGGCAGGGCCGCCCGCCCACAGGCAGAGGCCCAGCCGTTGTGGGGAGGGATGGCCTGCCCGGGCAGCCGAGGCTGAACGGGCGACGGTCAGCCCCTGTTGCAAGGTGGGCTGACCGCTCTGGGGGCCGCATGCCTGTGGCTCCAGGCGCGGTTGCTGCGCCTTACTTCGGCAGGCTGCCCTGCACGCCCTGCACCAGGTAGTTCATGTTCAGGATCTGCTCATCGCTCAGCCCGGCGCGGGCGGCGATCACCACCTTGCCGGTGTTGTCCAGCACGGGCTGCGCGCCGGCGGCAAAGGGCCTGAGCCGGCCCTGGGCGATGTCCTGCTGGCGGGCCATCACCTCGTCCTGCACGGCCTTGGGCACCTTTGGGCCAAAGTCGCCCACACGGATCATTCCTTCCTTGATGCCGCCCCACACATTGCCGGTTTTCCACTGCCCCTGCAGCACCGCGCGGGCGCGCTGGGTGTAGTAGTCGGCCCACTGGTGGGTGACGGCCACGAGTTGCGCATCGGGGGCGGTCTGCCGCATGTCGGAGTGGTAGGCCACGGCCAGCTTGCCGCGCTCCTGGGCGGCGCGCATCACGGCGGTCGAGCCGGTGTGAAAGGCCATGACGTCGGCGTTCTGGTTGAACAGCGTCATGGCGGCGTCGCGCTCGCGCGGCGGATCGAACCAGGCGCCCAGCCAGATGACCTTGACCTGTGCGTCCGGCCGCACCGAACGCATGCCCAGCGTGAAGGCATTGATGCCCTGCAGCACCTCGGGAATGGGAAAGCCGGCCACGTAGCCGGCCACGCCGGTCTGCGTCATGCGCCCGGCCGCAATGCCCGCCAGGTAACGCCCCTCGTAATACCGGGCATTGGCGGCGGCCACGTTGTCGGCCGTTTTGTAACCGGTGATGGACTCAAAGCGCACGTTCGGGAATTCGCGCGCCACCTTCAGCGTGGGCTCCATGTAGCCGAAGCTGGGGGTGAAGATCAGCTGGTGCCCCTGGCGCGCGAGGTCGCGGATCACGCGCTCGGCATCGGCCCCCTCGGGCACGTTCTCCACGAAGCTGGTCTGCACGCTGGCCCCCAGGTTCTTCTGCAGTGCCTGCCGGGCGCTTTCATGCTGTCGCACCCAGCCGGCCTCGGTGATGGGTGCCACATAAACAAAGCCGACCTTCAGCGGCTCGGCAGGCGCCGGGCTTTGTGCGAAAGACAAAGGAGATAAAAAACAGGCGGCCGCGAACGCGGCTGCGAGGTTTTTGTACATGGTGTTCCTCTACATGGCCCCAAAAAAGAAAGCTCGCAGGGCAGGGACAGCGCCACCAACGAACCCGTCATTGTAGGAGTCCGTTGAGCGCCATGCAGCAAGGCTCGGGCTCGGGCTCGGGCTCGGGCTCGGGCTCGGGCTCGGGCTCGGGCTCGGGCTCGG
>CAYVGD010000152.1:0-6823 GCA_964450095.1 uncultured Polaromonas sp. | reverse complement strand
GGCCCTGCAGCCTGAGCTGGCCGGCGGAGTAGTCCAGCGCCGGCGGCGCGCGTCCTGCGGGCAGCGCCGGCAGGACCGCGCCCAGCAGCGAGGCAAGGTCGGCCGGGTGGGGGCGGGCGCTGGCATCGCGCAGCCGCTCGATCTCGCGCTGCATCTGCAGGGGCGCATCGTCGGGTGTGGCCTGCGCGTTCGGGAAGTTCTGCAGCAGCACCTGCCGCATCTGTTCGCGCTGCGCGGCCAGCTGCATCTGCTGGCCCCAGGCCATCGCATTGAGCCCCACCAAGTTGGCGCCTACCAGGCCCACGGCGGCCCATCGGGCGGCTCGCCAGCGCGGCGCCTTCAGCCATTCAAACGGGCTGCGCTGCACCCGCTTGCGCATGAGCAGTCCGTGGGCCAGGTCCCAGCGCGGCTGGGCGGCGGCGATCCAGCGCGCCTCCCGGGGCCAGGGGCTGACCGGATGCCCGAGCAGGCCCTCGGCCTGGGACAGCAATTCGGGGTCGGCGCTCAGCGCCGCCTGCGCCGCCTCGCCCGACTGCGGCAGGGCCCAGCCCAGCGACTGCGGCTCGGCCGGGAGCAGGCTCACCCCACCCGCGCCGCACGCCACCAACAGCAGCTGCCCGTCTTCCTGGGTCAGGTGCGCGCGCGCAGGCTCCGTGGGACACCACTCGGGCAACACGCGCCGCGGCCGCAGCCCGACGGCTTCCAGGCCTTGCACCGCCATGGCCAGCCACCGCCGCTCGCAGGCCACAGCCCAGGCCTGTCCTGCGCCATCGCCGGGTCCGTGCAGGCCGGACAGCGTCAGATGCATGTTGGCCGGCGCATCCAGCAACTGCTCTTCCAGCAGGCCTTCCAGCACGGCCCTCAGCCGCGGCGAAGACGCCTGCACCCCCGCAGGCAACTGCACCGGGTGCCAGGACAGCGCGCGAGCGGGCACCAGCGCCACCACCTCGTGGTCGCGGTCGCGCACCTGCGGCAGGCGTTCAGGTGCCGCGCGACCGGCATCGACCACCGCGCCCTGGGCCAGCAGCAGGTAGTCCAGCGGTTCGTCGATGCCGCCGGGCGGCAGGGCCAGGATGAGCAGGCTCATGGTTGCGTGCAGGGTCAGCGCGGGCCGGGTCGCTCACGCCGTTGCCACAAGGTTCGCACGTCGCGCCCGTCGCGCTGTAACAGCGCGTGTTCCACCAGCCGCACCGGTGTTGGGCCGCCCAGGCTCAGTTCCAGCTCCAGCTCGAAGTAGTTGGACGCCACAGCATGCATCTGTTCGTTGGGCACGCGCAGCCCCGCCGCCGCCAGGCTGGTGAAGGCCTGCGCCTGGCGCCGGGCCAGCAGCTGCTGCACGGCCGTCGCGTCCAGGCCCAGCACGGCCTGCAGCACCGTGGCGCTGGCGGTGTTGAGGTTCACCGCCAGGCGGCCGGGCAGCAGGCTCACGTGGGGCTTGAGCGCGTCCACCGTGGCGGGCGACAAGCCCAGCCAGGCGAGGTCGGCCTGGCGCAGGGGCACCAGCGGCGGCGCGGCTTCCTGGGTGCCCTCGGCGCTGGTGCCCTGGCTGGCGCGCTGGAGCTGGCGGGCCAGCAGGTCCAGTTCGGCCGGCGGCAGGCCCAGCTGGACGAAGAGCCGCTGGAACACGCCCAGCCAGGCGGTGGAAAGACCCTGGCCCTCCAGCAGGTTGAGCAGGTTCAGCCGGGCCTGCGCATCCCGGATGGACAGGCTCAGCCTGGCCTCGTCCGCGGCCGGTGGCAGCCCGGCGGCCGCCGCGCCCAGGCCGCTGCGCGCGCGCAGGAACTCTTCCAGCGACAACCCGCGCACCGGCTGGGCCCAGCCTTCCCCGGGATGGTCCACCGTGGGGCTGCGCAGGCCGTCGTCGGCCACGGTGGCGCGCGCCCAGTCCACCGCGCCTGCCAGCAGCCACTCGGCCTGCAGCCGCTGGCGGTCGGCTTGCTCCACTTCAATGCCGCGCCACTGCTGCCAGAACGCCGCCACCGACAGGCCCGCCACCAGCGCCACGGTGAGCAGCGCAGCAAGGATGGCTGCCCCGCGCTGGCCCCGTCCCTGGGGGCGGTGGGCGTGCCCGTCACAGCGCCGGCGCATGCACGGCGTCATGGCCGCCCCCGGTTCTGGCCAGGGTTGGCCCAGTCGAGCTGCAGCGTGCCCACCAAGCCCGCTCCCGGGGGCAACTCCAGCCGCAGCCGCACGCCCGAGGGTGGCTCCACCAGCTGCGGCTCCAGCCCGGTCACGCGTACGCCTGCCACGGCGGGGCGGCCCCAGTTGGCACCCTGGTGGAAGGACAGCGACCAGTCCTGCACCGCCAGCAGGCTCACGGTGCCAGCGCCGGCGCCTGGGGCAGGCAGGTCGGCCGCTCCGGCGGCGTCGGGCAGCGTTCGGGCGGACTGGCCTGGCCCCGTGCCCTGGCTTGCGGGCAGCGCATCCAACTGCGCCGGCGCCTCGTTCCAGGCCTTGAGCAAGGCGGCACGGTCGCGCAGCGGCCCGGACTGCCAGCGCCGCAGCACCTGCGGGCCGCCCGCATTGCCGCCCACGGTTCCCGGCAGCGCAGCATCCAACGGGGGAGCCGCCGGGTCCGGGCCTGCGCGCAGGCCCCAGGCCACCACCAGCAGCGCGTCTTCGCTGGCGGCCCGGCGCACGATGCGCAGCTGTCGACCGTCCCAGGCGATCGCGTTCAGGTAGGGCGTCTCGGCGGCGTGCTGCAGGTCCAGCGTCCACTGCGCCAGGCTGGTCTGCAGGCTGGCCAGCGCGTCGCCGCGCGACTGCAGCTGCGACTGGCTGCGCAGCATCGCGTCCAGCCCACGCCAGCTCATCACGGCCAGCAGCGACAGCAGTGCCAGCCCCACCAGCAGTTCGATCAGCGTGAAGCCCCCGGCCCCTGGGCCCGGCCGGCCGCCCGCCTTTGAGTGGCAGGCCGCGCCCCGCCGCGGCAGGTCTGCGCACTGGCTCCCAGCCCGGCCACTGGCACTGGCACTGGCACAGCCACTGGCACAGCCACAGCTGCCTCTACCGCTGCTGCTACTGCTACTGCCGCATCCACAACGACAGCCACAGCCCAAAGTCCGCCCCGGACGCCCTGCCCGCGCGCCCGGCCGGTTCATGTCAGTAGCGCCCCAGCACGGTGGCCAGGCTCAGCAGCGGCTGGCCGGCCTCCCGCACCTGCACCTGCACCTGGCGGAAGTCGGGGCTGGCGGTGGCGGTCACGGTGGTGACCAGTTCGAATTCGCGCCCGGCCTGGCTGCAACGGGCCGTCTCCTGCCCGGCCGGCGGCAGCGTGCGCATCAGCCGCAGCGCGGCGAACTGGTTGCGCGCGCACACCTCGGCCAGCAGTGCCTGGGGCTCGCGCTCGGCCCGGCGTGCCAGGCTGGACTGCAGCGCCGCGCCCGCGGCCAGCGCCACGGCCACCATGCCCAGGGCCACCAGCACCTCCACCAGCGTGAAGCCCCGGGGTCTGCGCCGGGCCCCGCACCGGGATGGGCGCCAGTCCGAGCACCTTGCCGAACTCCTGAGCCGTGTTCTTTCTGCCGCCATGCGCCGCTCCCTCAGCCGCCCTCAGCCGGCCGGCTGGCGGCCGATGCGGGCTGGGCCGCGAAAGGCCGCACCCCGTCGGTGGCCACCCGCCAGCGCAGGCCGGGGCGCCCGCCCAGGTAAACCGCCACGGCCTGCGGGCCGATCACCGGTTCGGGGCCGAGCAGCAGCACCTCGCCGTGCTCGACCGAGGCCTGCATGCCGGCATGGCTCCAGGCCTGCGGCAGCGACGTGCCCTGGAGCCCCTCAAAGCGAAAGCCCGCCTCGGCCGGTTGCCAGCGCACGGGCTGGCCGCTGCGGCGCGAATCGGCGCGTGCGCCCTCCAAGAGAGCCGCCAGGCGTCGTGCGTCCTGCTCCACCCGGTCGGCGCCTGGCTCCCGCAGGGCGAAGCTGGCCAGCGCCGTGGCCAAGCCCACCAGCGTGAGCACCACCAGCAATTCCAGCAGCGTCAGCCCGGCGTTGCGCAGGCGCTGGACCGCGCGGGCAGTCACTGCCAGTTGCCCACGTCGGCGCTGCGGCCCTCGCCGCCGGGCTTGCCGTCGGCGCCCCACGACAGCACGTCGATCTCGCCGCCGCGCTCGCCGGGGTTGGCATACACGTAGGGCCGTCCCCAGGGGTCGCGCGGCAGCCGGTCCAGGTAGGGCCGCCAGTTCGGTGCCAGGGGCTCGGCGGTGGGCCGCTGCACCAGGGCCTGCAGCCCCTGCTCGGTGCTGGGGTAGCGCTGGTTGTCCAGGCGGTACAGGCGCAGCGCCTGCACGAGGTTGTTCACATCGGTGCGGGCGGCCGAGACGCGCGCGTCGTCGGCGCGGTCGAGCACGTTGGGCACCACCAGCGCGGCCAGCACGCCAATGATGACCAGCACGACCATGAGCTCGATCAGCGTGAAGCCACGGAAGCGCTTGCGGCCGCTGCGGCCCGTGGGCGAAGATGCCTGGACCATGAGCGCCACCCCCACCCCGATGGATTCGCGTTGGCAGGCCTTGCGCCACCACCTGGGTGACGAGCGCGGCAGGCGCGGCATCACGCTCGCGCTGGTGCTGCTGGCCGGCGCATCGCTGGTCGGCTGGGGCTGGGCAGCCTGGCGCGCGCTGGGCCAGCCAGCGCCGGCCGCCGTCGCTTCGCCGCCGGTCCTGGCCGCGCCCCAGTTGCCCAGCGCCGAGGAACTGGGCCGGTGGATGGGCGCCAGCCCCGCGGCCGTGGAACCCGCGCCCGCGCAGCGCTTCGTGCTGGTGGGCATCGTGGCCGCTGGGAGCGGCCGGGGTGCGGCGCTGGTCTCGGTCGACGGCCAGCCTGCCCGGCCGTATGCGGTGGGCGCGCAGCTGGCGCCGGGCTTCGTGCTCCAGCGGCTGGCCGCGCGCGAGGCGGTGCTGGCCGAAGCCATGGACGGCCCGCCCAAGCTGGTGCTGCCGCTGGCGGCCTGGGAGCCGCGCCAGCCTGCGGGGGGCGGGCCTTCCTCGGGCGCGCCCCAGGGCAGTGCTGCGCCTGCGGCCGCCGGTGCAGCCACGCCGCCCGATGCGGCACCTGCGGCCGATGCGAGCAATCCGCCCGTGCGCCGCGGCGACCAGCGCTGAAGCCGCGTCCTCGGCGAGGGCGCCGCGCTCATGCGGGCGGCCTCCAGTCGCGACCTTCCTCGTCCTCTCCGGGCACGGGCGAGGGCAGCCGGCCGTCGTCGGGGTCCACCGGCAGGTGGGCGGGGTTGTCCGGGTCGTCCGGTGGCGGCGCCCCCGGCAGGGGCATGGGGCGGGGCGGCGGGGTCTTCATGGCGGTGCACGGTGTGTCTTGCGGGCCAGGGCAGGGGGGAGGCCGCATGTTGCGGCCGCCGGGGCCGCAGGCGAAGCGGTGCCCTGCTCAGCCGCTTGTCAGCCGATGCCCACGCCGCGTGGGCCCAGGGCAGGGCTTGCGCCCGTGACAACGCGAATCACCGGCCGGCCCCTGGGGCAAGGCAGCGGGTGCGCAGCGGCCGACACCGGGCGAACGCGGGCACGGTGGTGGGGCCGGTGCGCCGGGCTGCCAGGGCTCATGCACGGGGCCGTGCGGCCCCTGCGGTGGCAGTTACCCGCCTCAGGAGGCGCGCGCGGTGTGCGTGGCCTGCATCCAGCGCGGCAGCCAGGCCGACAGCGTGCCCTGCTCAGGCAGCACGTACACCACGCCCGCGCGGCGGCCCAGCACAGGGCGGATCACGTTCTCGTAGAAAGCCACGGGCAGCACCACGCAGCCCAGCGAGACGCGCTGCTCGCTGGCCACCTCGCGTGCCAGCCGCTTCAGGCGCGCGGCATGGGCCAGGCCCGGCCGCACGCGGTGCATGGCCAGGCCGGCGTCATAGTCCATCCACACCACGTCCTCGCCCTGCAGGTTCACGCCCGGCTCGGTGACGAAACGGCCGGCCGGCGTGATGCGCGCGTCGCGCGCCAGCGTGGCGATGTTGCGCGTGCGGATGTCGCTGACCTCATGGTCCCCCAGGGTCTGGCCCAGCAGCGCGGCTGTGCTGGCCAGTTGCCGGTGCTGGGCATCGAACACCCACACGCGGGCGCGCTGCTTGTCCACCACCACGTAAGGCCGCGCCTCGTTGTTGCCGTGCTGGGCGATCCAGCGCACCAGCTCGGCCGCCGGTGCCGACAGCGCCTGTGCCGTGGAATGAGGGGTCGCCTGCAGTGCCGCCTCGGCCGTGCGGGGGGCGCCCACCAGAGCCGCGCCCACCAGCGTGGTCAGGCACAGGGCGCGAAGTGCGCGATGGAACTGCGGCGGAAAGAAACGGACGGGCAAGCTCTGCATGGCGGGCATGCTAAGGCTGAGCCTGCGATCGGATGAGCCTGCTGGTGAGCAGTTGTTGCGCGTGTAGTCGGCGTCCTACACCGCCGGGGGCGGTCTGTCCTGCGAAGAGCTTGCGCCTGGGCTGCGGTGCACAGCCGTTGGCCGAAGCACTTGTTGCAAACCGACACGCCACGGCAGAGCCTGCGGCCTGGATGCCCGGCGGTGCCGAACTGATGTGGCGCCCAACCGCCCAACCGCCCAACCGCCCAACCGCCCAACCGCCCAACCGCCCAACCGCTCAACCGCTCAACCGCTCAACCGCTCAGGTGCTCAGGTGCTCAGACGCCCCGGTGCTCAGCCGTCTCGGCTGTTGTTTTTTCTTTTCCGCCGGCTCGGGCAGACCAAGGCAGGGCAGGTCCGGGCAGGGCAGGGCGCGTTCAGTCGCCTGCGCCCAGCCGCTCGATCAGCGCCTCGCCCCAGGCCCAGGGGCCGGCCAAGGTGAGGGTCACCACGGTCCAGTCGCCGTCCTGCTGGACCTGGAGGT